>NOLC01000195.1 GCA_002256595.1 Methanosaeta sp. NSP1
AGGCGTGCTCCCTCGAACTTCTCTGTAAGCCTGAAGAGTGCCTCGTCCCCCTTCTCACCTACCTCCATCACAATCTCATTGACGGAATTGAGGACATCGGTGATGCCCACATCCCGGGAAAGGAGGGCTCTAAGATCCTCCTCCTTCAGATCGCTCAGCATCTTGGTTATCATCAGTCATCAGCTCTTTTTTAATATTTCAGTTTATAATAATTTCATACGGAATTGCTTCTGCCCCTCTGCCCCCGGTAGAGGGAGAGGATTCGCTCCAGGCTGTCCGCCTCTTCCAGGGACTTGTCGTCCCTCACCCGGACCATCCTGGGAAAGCGCAGGGCATATCCTGATGAATAATTGGGGCTCCTCTGAATCTCCTCATAGGCCACCTCGAAGATCACCGCCGGCTTGATCTCCACCTCCATGCCCTTCTCCAGGATGACCAGCTCCCGGAACATCTCCGTTAAATCTGAGAGCGCCTCATCGGTGATGCCCGTAGCCACCCAGCCCACATCCAGCAGCTTTCCCGAAGACTGGTCCACGCAGGCCAGGCGGTAAGATCCCAGGAAGCTGGCTCTCCTGCCCTCCCCCCATTTGGCCCCGATCACCACCAGGTCCAGGGTCTCCATGACCGGCTTGATCTTCAGCCAGTTCTTGCCCCTTTTGCCCGGTGCATAGGCAGAGGTGGGGTTCTTTAAGATGAGCCCCTCATGCCCGGCCTCTAAAGCCCGCTCATATATGGCTGCGACCTCCTCCGCGCTTGCGGATAGGATCTGGTCGGCCCGAAGATCAGGGCCGGCCACCTTCTCCAGGAGCGCCCTTCTCTCCCGCAGGGGCAGATCGGTAAGGCTTCTGCCATCCAGGTAGATCAGATCGAAGAGAAAGAGCCGCAGGGGGATCTTTTTGGCCAGCTTCTCGACATCGTATTTCCTTCTAAAGCGCTTCAGAATCTCCTGAAAGGCCATGGGCCTGCCGTCCGAGCCGACGGCCACCGCCTCGCCGTCCAGTATGGCGCTCTTGGCCATAACCTTCCGGGCGGCCTGGACCATCTCCGGCAGGGATGCGGTGACATTCTCCAGCCGGCGGGAGAAGACTTTCACCCGGTCTCCATCCTTATGGATCTGGACCCTGGCCCCGTCGTACTTCCACTCCACGGCAGCGGTGCAGATCTCAGCCAGTGCAGCAGGAATGCTCTCACCAAGCTGGGCCAGCATCATCTTGATGGGATGGTTGATCATGACCGAAAGCCTGTCCAGTGTTCCCTCTCGGGCGGCGCTGGCAACAAGACCCATATCGTTGGTCAGATTGTAGGCCCTCTCCACGCTCTGGGACGTGGCTCCGTTTGCGGCGAAGGCCCTGGCAATGGCATCCCTGATGCCTCCCTCCCCGATGCCTATTCTCATGTCCTCTATGGCCAGGCGGGCGATGTACCTGGCCTCGATAGGGCTGCTATGGCTGAAGAGGAATTGCAGGTTCTTGACCTTGATATCCTGGCTTCTTTTGCCTGAGGAGCGGGCTATATCCAAAAAACGATCATGGACATCCTGGATGGACAGAGAGCTCTCCTCACCATCTGCCCGCTCCAGGAAGGCGGACAGCCCCTGGGGCCTCTTCTTCTCCACCATCCCCGCAGCCACCAGCCCCGGATCGCCTGTGGCCTTGAGCATATCTGTGACCTGAGAGATGGGGCAGCCGCAGGCCCTGGCCAGTGCCTGGTAGAGGATGGACGGGCCCACACCTAAATCCAGATCCAGGCCGGGGGGAAAGAGGGTTCCCATGACGTAGCTGCATGAGACAGCCAGCTCGGCCTCATCCAGAGTCCCCAGGAATGCTGCGACCAGATCGATCTTATCCAGGGACCCGGATGTCTCCTCCACCTTCTGGCAGAGGTTTGCGAAGGCGAGAAAGCTGGTCATGAGTTCCTTGATGCCTTTACCTTGACCTTGATGCCTTAGAAAATGGCATCGATCCGCTTGGTCCGATAGATGCTGATGATGTCCGTTAGTATGGCCGAGGCGGTCTCAATGGATCCGGCTCCGAGACCGGTCACGGTTATGGTTCCGGAGAGGTCGGTGTAGATGGCAGCCGAGTTCAGGGTTCCGGATACGGCGATGGGGCTGCCCAGGGGAACCAGGGTAGGCCGGACGGTCAGAGCAGGCACATCCCCTATGAGCTTGATGGCGTAGCCTCTTTTCTTGGCCAGGGCCAGGGCCTGGGGGGTGACGCCGGTGATGCCGGTCACATCCACATCGCTGTACTTGACATCCATATTGAAGAGCGAATTGGCCAGGATGACCACCTTTCCAGCCGTGTCCACTCCCTCCACATCGTAGCTGGGATCGGCCTCGGCTATACCCATGTCCTGGGCCTCGGAGAGGGCATGGGTGTAGGGTATTCCCTCCTCGGTCATGCGGGTTAAAATATAGTTGCAGGTGCCGTTGAATATGCCCCGGATGCCGGAGATGCTGTTGCCGACAAGCGTTCTCTCCACCAGGCTGATCAGGGGCATGGTGCCGCCAACCGTGGCCTCGAACTTGAGCATCACCCCGTTGTCCTCGGCCAGCTTCTTGAGCCGGCTGTAGGAGACCACCAGGGGGCCCTTGTTGGAGGTGACCACGTGCTTGCCGCTGGACAGTGCTGCCTCCATGTGTCCCAGGCCGGGCTGGCCGTGCACAATGTTGGTGGGCGTGACCTCGATCACCAGCTCGGAGTCTATGGCTGATATGGCCTCCTTGCCCTTCATGCCGGATGTGGCCACATTCTCCAGCGTCCTCTCGCCCAGGATCTGGTTGGGGTCCACCCCGTCCTCGGCCAGTACGGTGCCGGTATGGTCGGTGACGCTGACCAGCTTGAGGTTGAGTCCCATATCCCGGACCAGGCTCTTCTTGCGGCTGAGCACATCCACCACTCCGTGGCCCACTATGCCGTAGCCCACCAGTGAAATCTTGACATCCCTCATTTAGATCGCCTCCGTCTCTATGGGCTCTATGACCAGGAGCTGCTTTTCCTTGCCCACCTCACGCAATATGGAAAGGGCCTTCTGGATCTCGTCCTTTCCTGTGGCCCGGATCTTGAGATAGGCGGAAGAGGGCTCATTGATGCCGGTCATGGATAAGGAGAGGTCCATGACTTCGGCGTAGCCGGTGGAGTCGATTCGGTCAATGGTATCGCCCAGATCGCTGTGCAGCACATGTCCCACTAAAACCACGGAGACGGACTCGATGAGCCGGTCTTCGCCCGCCCGGACCACGGAGACGCCGCATTTCTTGAGCTCTTCCTTGACCGTATCGATCTTGGATCTGTCCATCTCCACCACGAAGCGGACGGGTATCATGCCCCGGGGGGTCTTTCTCTCCCGGTGGTGGACCACGCTGATGATGTTCGCCTTAATATCCTTAAAGGGCTGCAAGGCCAGGAGAAGCTGACCCGGGACGTCCTGCAGCTCTAAATCCATGGAAAGTCGCATAGCATTCCTCATAATCTGCCGGACTTGTGCTTCGGCTGATGGCAAATAAAGCTTGTGCAGACATCGGGGGCGGGATTGGGAGTGGGAAGAGGTAGAGAGCAGCGACAGCCGAGTTGCATGCCATGCCGCCAGCTCCGGACCTCCATTCCCTTTGGCTCAGAATACGGCTGATCGTCCCGGAGGACGGG
>NOLC01000010.1 GCA_002256595.1 Methanosaeta sp. NSP1
AAAGTGGTCTGCGCCGGAGGAGAGAGCACCGATCCACGGCGATTTTTGCAGAGGCTCCATGATCAGATCCATATAAGCGGCGCGGCTGGCAATGCCACCGGCCGGAACATCCATCAGAGACCCCTGGATGAGGCGGTTCGGCTGTGCAATGCTATCTATGCTGTTACCGTGGAGAATGCCGGAGTGGATGAGGCCTGCAGAATCTATAGGGGAGAATGAGATTATGGATGGAGCTAAAGGGCAACTGCAGCAACCATGGCCACTTTAGTCTTTCTCCGGCACGGCCAGAGCCTCTTTAACCAGGAGGGCAGGTTCACCGGCTGGATGGATATCGATCTCTCCCAGAAAGGCCGGGAGGAGGCGGCAGAGGCTGGCCGTCTCTTGAAGAGATCCGGCCTTGATTTCGACATAGCCTTCACCTCGGTTTTAAAGAGAGCCATCCGAACGGCTTGGATTGTTCTGGATGAGATGGACAGGATGTGGATTCCGTTGCTGCCCTGCTGGAGGCTCAATGAGCGCTCTTACGGTGCTCTTGAGGGGGAAAAGAAGTCGGAGATGGATGAGAAATATGGCCCCGGCCAGGTGAGCCTCTGGAGGAGAGGCTTTACAGAGCGTCCTCCGGCGCTATCCGGGGATTACCGGCGCTTTCCCGGCAGGGACGAGCGCTATCGGGATATCGAGGAGAGCCTGCTTCCCAGGACGGAATCGCTCCAGGATGCCATGCAGCGGGTGATGCCCCTGTGGATAGAGCAGATTCTTCCCCAGCTGGAGAGGGGCAGGAACGTGCTGGTGGTATCCCACGGCAACACCATCAGATCTCTGGTCAAGCACATTGAGGATATCTCCGATCAAGATATTGAAAAGATTGAGATTCCCACCGCCAGTTTTCTGCTTTATGAGATGGATGATAGGACGATGCTTCTCTATCGGCGGCATCTGGCAGGCCCGCCAGCTGGAGAGACGGAAGAATAAAATGAGGTGCTGAGAATGGCTTACAGTATAGAGATCATATCCATAGAGAGAAAAGAGGAGCTTGCGGAGCAGTATGCCAGTCAGGTACTCTACGAGGTCAAATCGGAGATCTATGGCTGCTGCATCAAGCTTCTCACGGGCAGCAGCTTGGTCAAGGAGGCCTGGGGGGAGAGCTTCTATTCTGCTTCCCAGAACATACGCTCCCACGGCCGGATCTATGTCTTGGAGGACAAGAGCATTGAGGAGAACCTGGTATGCTACGATCCCCTATCAAGAAGCTGCTTTATCTTCAACATGGACTACTACGGCTGGATCAAGTCCCTGGCCCTCTCCCTGGCCGGCGACATCCTGGAGGACAATCACTCCATATACTCCGTGCACGGGGCCTGTCTGGATCTGGGAGGAAAAGGCGTTTGCATTTTAGGAGGATCGGGCGCAGGCAAGACAACTCATACTTACGGCCTGATGCGCCGGCCTAATGTGCGCGTCGTCTCAGATGACTGGTTTTTTGCCAGGATCTTCGGGGAGGATATTCTGGCCTTTGGATCGGAGAAGAACTTCTACATCCGGGCCGACCTTGCCGACATCTGGAAAGAGTTTTCGGGAATGGTGGACCGGGCAGTCTTCGACCAGAAAGGGCGAGCGGTGGTGGACCTGCGCTGGGTGGTGGGCAAGGGGAGAATCCTGCCCCTTACCACTCTGCAGACGGTCATAATCCTCAAGCGCGATCAGTCTCAGAGTGAGACCGTAAGGCAGATGGAAGCAGGCCAGGCTCTGGCGGTTCTGGAGGGCAATGATTACTTCAATCCCCATCTGCTGGTGAAAAACGAATTCAAGCGTAGGCTTCGGAGCAGGTTCTTTGGAAAGCTGCTGACAAGCACCAGGGTTTTTGAGGTCAATACCAAAGGAACGCCTGAGGAGAGCCAGAGGGCTATAGGGATGCTGTTGGGTGAGCAGTGATCGGCTAACTAATCCTAAATCCAGGAGAGATCATTTCACCGGAGCTAAACGGCGGCAGTGCACCCACGCAGCAAGCTTCGGGCCATTACTTTTAAAATAATTTCATGACTTCATGGCCCTCCGAGGGGTGGGAAACGCTTATATGCCACCTCTACATCCTACAGTGCGCTGTGCGGGGCCATAGGGTAGCCTGGTATCCTACAGGACTGGGGGTCCTGTGACCGGCGTTCAAATCGCCGTGGCCCCATTAAAGCGTTCTCTATGTAGCGATTCCTATTGTATCACTTTCCATTAATTTATGTAAAATATTCTCTTATAGGATAAAAGGTTTTTTGGATACCTATCACCAGTTTTGTTACCTATCAGAGTCGCAGCAAACTGTTTATACATAGAAGAACAAAATAGATTTTGCCGTCTTTGTTCACCAAACTTAACGGCAAAGAGCGGGCGGGTAATTCCGCCCACTCCACTAATTATTGGCTTTTTCCGCATCCTAAGATATGTATGACACGCTGGATCTATCAAAGCCTGCCACCAGCTCCAGTCCTTCATCTTCCGGCTTCCAGGATACACCTGGATAGGCCAGATCCTTGATGAAAACCTTGGCATCGGCTGCAATCTGCGTGGCAAGGTGCTCTTCTCCCAGGGCCTCTTTCGTGATCTTATAGACCTTTTGCTTTACATCAGCCTCGTCCAGGTAGCCTAGGGAATGAATATACTCGTGCAACAGTACATGAAAGACGTAGGGCTTGTAAAGCTCTGGCCGGGTCTCCATGATCCTTTGAAGTGGGATCTTATTGAGGACGATGACGTTGGAGCCGGTGGTGAAGAAGCCTCCAAAATAGCCCTGCGGATTGTTTCCCAGATTGGCCATGCCCAGCATTAGCCCACCCCGGCTCTTGCTCATGCTCTTTAAGACCAATGATTTTACCCGCTCAAAGATATCCGGCAAGGACTTCGCCTCATCCAGCCGCGATCGATAGTCGGTGTGCATTTAAACTGCATGTAGACCAGTCTAAGTATATAATACTAACCTAAAGTTACTGACAACTGCGGCAGCCTTGTTTTAAGTTATCCTTACACTAATTTGGTATTCTTTAAATCATAAATTATTCAAAATAGGTTACATTAGATGCTATAATCATCAATAAGCCAATAAGTTTATTTACTATCAAGTACTTATATTACTTGGTGAATAAAGATGGCACAATTACCGCTTTTAGATAGCGGAAGCCCTATAACCCAGAGCATAGAAGCCGTGAAGTCCCTTCTGGCCTATGTGGGCCGTGCATGCGACCCACTGCCAACTTTTTTAGAGCTACCAGACAAGCGCTGCATACTGGTGCTTTCCAACAAGAAAGACGCCTATTACACGGTGACACCAGAAGGGTGCAGCTGCCCGTCAGCGACCTACCGCCCAGGAAAGCCCTGCAAGCACCAAAGAAAGTACTTTAAAGAGGCTACTACTGCGGGCAGGTCCCAGATAAGGCCAATGACAATGGCCGAGACGCTTGAGGAGCACGACAGAAACCTGCCGAAGTTGCCTAAGAGCTATCAGAGGATGGTTAAGGCCGCGAGAGAAGAAGCCCTGGACGACCCCGAATCCATTAAACCTGCAGGGAAGTGGGCTGGTGGCTTCAATGGACCAGTGATTCCAGACAGCATCATAGCAGAATCTACCAGGGCTTCGCTTGTGCGCGAAATGCTAATT
>NOLC01000114.1 GCA_002256595.1 Methanosaeta sp. NSP1
ATACAACCTTGGCTGCCTTTAGCTCTGATATAAAATGCTCATGAGTACTGAGAATCGCAACCGGATCGTCTTTGAAAACCTCCGATTCGGTCAGCATGCCGATTTTCTTCTGCAATTCGATGGGAATGCCACTTATATCATGGGATTGCCAGAAGTCCTTATGTTGGTCTAGGGCGACAATGCAGCTAATGAGATCATTCAATAAAATTGCCTGGATCTTTCCTATATTTGTCAATTCATATCCCTTGGAGGTCTTGGCGACAATGCCGTCATCTATCATATCTTTTACAGAATGGAGAATAGTTGATGGCCTGGTTCCTATTGATCTCTCGATATCTCGGACAACCATTGGTCCGTCCTTTAAACATAAAAAGATCTTAGCTCTGACACTTGATCTGGTGAATCCCTTTATTTGCCCTTCAGCTAGGTCATATAAATTGCCTGTATCCATAATCTTCGGCGTCCTGATTATTATCCCCATAAATCTGGGCTTATGCTATTAATATCTTGTCAATCCGCCTGACGAAGGCAGAGTCCGGAAAGCTTTGTGATTTCTGACCCGTCCCGACGCTGTATAAGCTTTATATATTGATCTCTGATGTTAATATCTGATCTTACTATGACTAAATTGGCATTGTTTATAGCCTGTATCCTGTTCCTATCAAGTCAGGGCGCTCAGGCACAAAAAGCAGATTTGACGGGCGATTGGACTTCGGAATACCAGTTCGGTCCAATAAAAGAACTGATGACTGCAAATATCCAGCAAATAGGCTCTAATCTTATAGGATCCTATATTGTGAAACCTTCTGAAGGAGCGGAATATTCAGGAATTATATTTGGAGCAGTTGAAGGAGATAAGGCAACTGTGAATTACTTATCGGTCAGAAATTCAGGTGATGTTGACCCACAGGTGATAATAACCCTTGCAGATTGCCGCATTGTGGATCAAGACAAGTTGATAGGCACATATTATGTCCAGGACAGTGAAATGAATGCCATCTCTGGGCCATTTGAAGCCATAAGAGAATAAAGAAATGAATCCGTGCAGAGAGCATAGTTCGCAGCATGCGGCTTGCCAACCGCTGCAGGGATCTGAATTTTTTTATTATGCTCCCATTTTTCTGCCCGGAAGCTCAATTTTCCCCTCTTCTGCTGCCTATTTCCTCCAGCATTCTCTCCATCTTCCTCCAGTGGCTACCCTGCCAGTAGACCTTGCTGCATATGCAGCACTGCCACCGCTCTTTTCCACTCCCGGTGATCTCTATCAGATGACCGTTGCATAAGGTGCATCTCTGAGGGTCCAGTCGCAGAGACACCCCGGCTCCTGCCACCTCCAGGAGCTGCTCCTCGATCCGGGAGGAGCGGATGAAAAGGCAGGGCTGAGAAGCTTTGAGGCATGATTCATAGAGCCTTCTATCCCTGGTGATCACAGTTCGATGATCTCTTTTGGCCTGATCCCTGATCTGCCAATCGCTTCCTCCCTCTGGATTGGCCGCGTCCTGTCCCATGAGCCTGAGCCATCTTCCCAGGCGCATGAGCATGAGATCCACCACAAAGCTCTGCCTGGATAGCTCGGATGCATCTGGCACGGACAATTTCTTACCCCTCACTTCCTGGCATCCGCAACTATTTATCGATTGATATCGGAGACTTCCTCCATGAAGAAGGCGATGAGCAATGTTGATGTGGCGGCAATGGTCTCGGAGCTATCCGATAGGATTTTGGGCGGCTTTGTGGGCAAAGCCTACCAGCAGTCATCGGATAGGATCTGGCTCTCAGTTGCCTCCCCGGCCGAAGGCCGGCTGGATCTGCTGCTGGTGGCCGGCAGGAGGGCCAATATCACCAGGGCAGAGCGTCCTGCCTCCAAGACGCCTCCCCAGTTTCCGACAATGCTCAGAAGCCGGCTCACCGGCGGCAGGATCGTGGATATCCGGCAGCATGACTTCGACCGGGTCCTGGAGATAGCCGTAGAGAGAAGCGGCTCCCGACACCTGCTGGTGGTGGAGCTCTTTCCCAAAGGCAGCATGCTGCTTCTGGACGAAGGCCGCACCATCCTCTCTCTGCTCAAGAAGACTGTCTACCGGGGCAGCAAGATGGCCGCCGGTGAGAAGTACCTCTACCATCCCGGCCAGTTGGATCCCCGCAGCATATCCCTCCCTGATCTATCCGCCTGGCTCTCCGCCGCCGGGCAGGATCTGGTCCGATCCCTGGTGCGGGGACTGAATATGAGCGGCACCTATGCCGAGGAGATATGCCTGGTGGCGGGGGTGGACAAGAACAAACCAGCCGCAGAACTGGATGAGATGCAGCTGCAAAGAGTGCACCAGGCCCTGCAAGAGGTCTTCTCGGATCAGACTCTGGATCCCCACATAGTCCTGGATAGCGGCGAGCCGATGGATGTCCTCCCCCGACCTCTCAAGGTCTACCAGGGCATGGAAGTCCGGCGCTATCCCACATTGAGCGAGGCCGTGGATGCCTTCTTTTTAGAAGCAGAGCCGAAAGAGGAGAAGAAGAATCCCCTGGAGAGGAGAATAGAGCTGCAGCGGGCGGCTGTGGCAGATTTCGAGGACCGGGAGAGGGAATTGATGGCCAAGGGAGAGCTGATCTATCAGATCTACGGCAGCGTTGAGGCCATACTGCAGGTGGTGGCCGGGGCCAGGGAGAAGGGCTTTTCCTATAACCAGATCTGGGAGAGGATCAGCAGCAGCGGTCTGCCCCAAGCCAGGGATATTCTCAATCTGGACGGGCAAGGGAAGATGCGTGTCTTTTTAGAGGACACAGAACTGGAGCTTTATGCCGGCCTCACCGTGGCCCAGAATGCCCAAAAATACTATGAGATGGCCAAAGAGCTAGCCCGCAAGGCCAGCGGAGCCAGGGAGGCCATGGCCATAACCGAGCAGCTCAGGTCGGGAGCCTCCGCCCCCCGCAAACCCCGGCCTGCGGCAGTGCACCGGCGGAGAAAGCCCAAGTGGTATGAGAGGTTCCGCTGGTTCTTTTCCTCGGACGGATTTTTGGTTTTAGGCGGCAGAGATGCAGATAGCAACGAGGAGATCTACACCAAATATCTGGAGCGGCGCGACCTGGCCCTGCATACCGATGCTCCCGGAGCGCCGCTCACACTGATCAAGACCGAAGGAAAGCCGGTCCCGGAGAGCACCATGCAGGAGGCGGCAGTTTTTGCGGTCAGTTACTCCTCGATCTGGAAAGCCGGGCTGGCGGCAGCGGACTGCTATCTGGTAAAGGGCGATCAGGTCAGCAAGACCCCCGAGCCGGGGGAGTTTTTAAAGAAGGGCGCATTTGTCATTCGGGGGGAGAGAACTTACTTCAAGGATACCTCTCTGGGCCTGGCCCTGGGTATAGCCGAGGGCGTATTGATCGGCGGGCCGGTCTCGGCTATCAAGCCCAGAGCCGATCCCGCTGTGGAGATCGAGCCGGGGGAGCTGAATGCCGACGACCTGGCCAAGAGGATCTACCGGCAGTTCTCGGAGAAGGTGGATGATAGGGTATTTCTAAAGTCTGTAGCTTCCGTGGATCAGATCGTCCAATTTTTGCCTCCGGGCGGGTCGAGGATCAAAGGAAGCATATCCTGATGCCTTTTTTATGCTTTTGAGGCGAGATGAAAAATCCATCA
>NOLC01000234.1:0-10196 GCA_002256595.1 Methanosaeta sp. NSP1
TCAGATCAACTGTTGGCCTGTGTTTCATAGCCTCTCCTTTAATGCGGGCAGGAAGAGCTGCATCTCCTCATCCCAGACCCTCTCCGCCTGCAGTCCGCAGATCTCAAACAAGACCATCTCCACAACCAGGTAGACCTCTGCCTTCTCCCGGATGCAGCCCAAAAGGGCATCGCGTCCCCGGCCCAATCCGGAATGAATGTGGAGCCTGGGCCCATCAGCGGATGGATAGACAGTAGCCATGCCCAAGACCTCCCAGGCGCTCTCATAGGCCTCAAAGTTGGGGGAAGGCGGAACCTCCGGCCGCTTGGGACCGGTGACCGTCCGGCCGTCACGCAAAGCCCCCAAAAACAGAGCGGTGCAGGACTCAATTCTCTTCTCCTCCAGAAACTTTTGCAGCGATTCGATCAGGTCTTCTCCATGATCCATCCTCAAGACGAAGACCCGGCCCATTCTGCCTTCGGAATATTGCATGAAATAGTGGTAAAGGCCTGGCTCGACTTATCACTTTTGATTTTCCAGCTCTAAATTGGGATTCTTCTCCGGGGTCCGCTCCGGTCATCCTTGATCTCTATGCCGGATGATCGCGGCAGGGAAGCGAACCTATTTATTGTGTCGACAGTCAATATTCATTTAATATGAAAAGCAATGAGATATCCCCAGGCCTGTGGTACTATGCTCTGTCTGTGCTTATCTTAATCTTGGGATTTGCAGCATTTGCTGGCCTGCTCTACTCAGGAATCTCCGAGTCTGCAAGCGGCCTGATGCAGATCACAGCTCCGGGAAACGCAGAGCTGAACCTCTCCGAGAGCGGAGAGTACACTATATTTTATGAGAACAACAGCTATTTCGATGGCAAGATCTACAGCACCGGCGAAGAGATATCGGGGCTGGAGATCAGGGTGAGAGAAAAGGCTACCGGCCTTGATCTGCTGGTCTATCCGGCCAAAGCGAGCTATAGCTACAGCCTGGGCGGTCGCAGCGGCAGGTCGATCCTGGCCTTCCAGGCAGAGAGATCTGGAGTCCATCAGTTCAATTCCTCATACTCTGGCGCAGCCGGCCCCAGTGTCGTGCTGGCCATAGGAAAAGGAATGGCAGAAGGATTGCTCTTCACCATTGCCATATCCATAGCAGCCCTATTGGGATCCATACTGCTGGCAGCAATAGTTGCCTATTACACCTTCAGCAGGAGAAAGAAGGCTTTTCTAAAAAGAGAAGATGATGCGGAGCTGATGAGGGGAGGCGGCTGAAATCTACCAGCCGTTGTAGTGCACCCGGTCCTTTCTGTACCTCTGCGGCGCGGCCGGCAGCTCATCCGGATATCCCAATGCCACCAGGGCGAAGGGGGTAATCTCCTCAGGCAGAGACAAAAGCCTCTTGAAATCCTCGATCCTGTCTTTGAGCGGATAGATCCCGGCCCATACGGCCCCCAGCCCCAGGGCATGGGCAGCCAGCAGCAAATTCTCCACGGCAGCAGAGCAGTCCTGGACCCAGAATAGGGGATACTTTTCCAGGGAGCTGTCGCTGCAGACCAATATAGCCGCCGGAGCGTGGTGGCACATGGCGGCGGTGGGGCAGATACCGGGCACGGCATCCAGTAGACGGCGTTCGTCCAGGACAATGAACTGCCAGGGCTGCTCGTTTCCTGCGGACGGCGCAAACATAGCCGCCTCCAGGAGATCTCTTATAACCTCGGGCGGCACCGGCTTATCCAGATATTTTCTGATGCTTCTTCGGGTCTTGATTGCTTGCAGGGTCTCCATGACAATACCTGAGTTTTAAAATGGCCTCTGCTGGTATATATCAATGATGCATATCAATGATGCCTTTGTGCAAATAGCAGGGCCAGATGCATAGGGAGATGCATTAGAATTGGATTTAAAGAAGGCCATGCGCCTGTCATCTTTTTTGGTTATAGTTCTTTAACAATCGTTATCGGCAAGGCACATTTAAAGCCTCGGATAAACTTAAGTAGCATCATGGCAGGAGTGGTATCGAATTGACATTATGATACAGTGAGCTTATGGGGCATGATTGATTTGGCGCCTTTTATCGAGATACGGGATTTGACGGTTCGGTTTGGGGAAGTTGTGGCTCTCCGCAATATAAATCTAGCTATAGATGAGGGTGAATCAGTAGGAATTTTGGGCAGGAGCGGCTGCGGCAAGAGCGTGCTCATGCATGTTCTGCGTGGGGTGGAGTCATTTCCCGATATGACCGGAAGCGTGATCTACCATGTGGCCAGGTGCGAGAAATGTCACCACGTGGAGATGCCCAGCAAGGCAGGAGAAAAGTGTCGCTGTGGAGGGATCCTCAAGCCCGAAGATGCTGATTTTGTGAAACTGGATATCAATGATCCTCTTCGGCGAGACATCACCCAGAGGATTGCCATCATGCTGCAGAGGACATTTGCCCTTTACGGGGATGAGAGGGTGATAACCAATGTCATGAGAGCAGTGGAAGAGAAGGGTGATACCATGAGCGTTCACCGGGCCGCAGATCTCCTGGACGAGGTCAACCTCTCCCATCGCCTGATGCACGTGGCCAGGGAGCTCTCTGGTGGAGAAAAGCAGAGGGTGGTCCTGGCCCGCCAGTTGGCCAAGTCGCCCATGATCCTTCTGGCCGATGAGCCCACGGGGACGCTCGACCCGGGTACTGCCAAAGTGGTACATGAATCCATCAGGAGGGCGGTCAAGGACTTCCACATGACCCTGATCATCACCAGCCACTGGGAAGATGTCATGATCGAGCTGACCGACAAAGCCATACTGCTGGATGAGGGGGAGATCAAGGCTGAGGGCAAGCCCAAAGATATAGCCGCAAAATTCCTGGCTATGGCCGGAACCCTGGGCAAGCGGGAAGAGGTTATTTTGGGTGCGCCCATTATCAAGGCCAGCGGCCTGGCAAAGAGATATATCAGCATTGATCGGGGCGTGGTCAAGGCGGTGGATAATGTCAGCCTGGAGATCAATGAGGGCGAGATATTCGGACTGGTAGGCGTTTCCGGAGGCGGCAAGACCACGCTCTCCAAGATGATAAGCGGCATCATAACGCCTACAGGCGGCAGCATATCCGTCCGGGTGGGAGACGACTGGGTGAACATGACTGTGCTGGGCTCCAGTGGTCGGGGGCGGGCTACCAAGTACATAGGCGTGTTGCATCAAGAGTATACCCTTTATCCATCTCGAAGCGTCATAGAGAACCTCACCGAGGCCATCGGCCTATCCCTGCCCTTTGAGCTGGCGGAGAGAAAGGCCATTCACACCCTGGAGACGGTGGGATTCTCAGAGGAGCATGCTGAGGAGGTCCTGTCCAAGATGCCTGATGAGCTCTCTGAGGGAGAGAGGCATCGTGTGGCCATGGCCCAGGTGCTGATCAAGGAGCCGAGAATTGTTATCCTGGATGAGCCAACGGGAACAATGGATGCCATCACCAAGATCGAGGTCACCAAGTCCATCTTGAGCGCCCGGCAGGAGCTGGGTGAGACCTTTGTCATCGTCAGCCACGATATGGACTTTGTAAGAAATGTCTGCGACAGGGCTATGCTCATGAGGAACGGCCAGGCTATATTCACCGGGCTGCCCAGCGAGGTCATGGCCAAGATCACAGAAGAAGAAGAGAAAGAGATGCTGAGGAGTTAATTTGAGAGTCTTCGTCGATGGCAGAGAGATAGAGCTGTCGCCCGGCGCAAATCTTTCTGACGCCATAGGCAAGAGCGGGGCTTATATCGCTCCTGGGGCAATAGTCGGCATGGTCAAAGGCCGGGGAGAGAAGTCCCGCCAGACCAACTCCTATTGGCTGAATACAACCAAAGGAAAGCTCAGAATCGAGCTTCTTGATAGCGAGCTGCAGAGCATCTGGCATGAGAGCGTGGATAGGATAATCGGCTCGACTGTGAGATGGTCTTCGGCGGACGGCGTGGCCTTCGGGCCATTCTCCTCCAAAATCTCCTTTTCCCGGGATGCGCAGGAGTACAGCCGCTGGGAGGTTGTGCTTGGGGCAGCCGGTTTTGATCGGGAGAACACTCAGATCATTTTTGTCCGGAGAAGGCATACCGCAGCTTATGGCACTCCCATTGATGGGGGTGTGGTGGGCCACATAGTTGGCGGAAAGAACACCCTGGACCGGCTGGCAACAGGCGATCGGATAGAGGGGATAGAGCCCATTGTGGAATGGCAGGAGATAACTGAAAAGCAGGCCACACTGGACCAATCCCTGCCGCTGGAAGAAGGAATGGAGATCTTCACCGCTGTGGACGCGGAATTGGACGAAAATGCTCCCCTGGGCGCAGAGTTCTTCCTGGCTCTTACCCGGGAGGGAACCCTGAAGGTAGATGCGCTCTCCAGCTCTTATATCTCATCGGATCAACTGCTAAGAGAGCCCATGGTCTTCGAGAACCGTGAGCCACGCCTGGAGGGGGCGGTGACCGTCCGGACGGCCGGCAGGGGCCTGGGCAGGATATTCGTCTATAAGAAGGATCGAACCTCCAGCCCCGGCCACTCCGTCATTGCTCGAATTTTATCCGGAATGGATATGATCAAGCTCGCCGGTCCCGGCCAGAAGATCACAATAAAGGTCCGTCCAGAGCGGATCATGCTTTTAGGAAGCAGCCTGAAAGATGCCCTCTCCCAGATGCAATCCAAGGGAATCCAGGCCCAGGCAGAGGGCTACCAGGGAGAGGATGCGGTGGTGGTCAAGCAGGATCCTGGAACCACCATGGCCATTCTAAAGGGCAAGAAGGTGTTGCTCCATGGCATGCCTTCAAGCCGGATGGTGGCGATATCACTCTTCGACGATCTGGCTCCCAAGACCCTGGATTATTTCCGGCATGTGACCGGGCTCAAGGAGAGGCCGCTGGGACCTCTGCCTGTGTATTTCGTCTATGAGAATACTCTGCTCTTCAAGCCGGATATTGATGCCACAAGCTACAAGGAGCTCTTGCCGGAGAACAAGCCCACAGGCCCGGTTCCGGCCGGCTCTATTGCCGTCTCCAACACCGTCTCCAAAAAGGTGGGCCTGGTAGGAATCAAGCTGGCGGAGGACAAGCGCTACGGCCCATCGGGAGAGAAGTTCGAGGCCACCAATATCATCGGCCGGGTGCTGGAGCCGGAAAAGCTCAAGGATGTGCAGGAAGGGGAGACGATTTACATCATGGAGGTGCGCTGAAATGCTGGTCACAAAATATGTGATAACGTCCCCGGAGTCGAATATACTTCCCTCGGATATCGCCATGAAGATCTACGGCTCAAAGCATGATGTCACAGTCAAGGAGACCTGCATGGGAGTGACTATCAATGGCGAAGAGAGTGTGATAGATGAGGTTGTAAAAGAGATCCGCTCTCTGGATCCCGCCGGAATTTTCATCAAGGACAGGGGCTTTCCGCCCGGAGATCCCAGGCGATGCCGGGGCCGGAGGGGCGGGGGAGCAAGGCCCGGCTTTTATATGATCGAGTCCGAGTGCAAGATCCTGCCCATGATATCCAGGGCTCTGGCGGCTGAGGGCGATGTCCCGTCCCTTCCAGAAAAGAAGAGACCTCTTCCCCCGGGAAGGCTGGAAGAGATAGTTAAAGAGGGTTTATCCTGAGGTAAATCAATGGCTAAAGTTATAGTTTATCCCCCCACCAGCATGATCCTCTCGGACCTTGTGTCGAGGATGGGTCACAAGGCGCTTGTGGTTCCGGAAGCAGTTCGAAATCTGGTTACAGAGAGCAAGATACAGTCTCCGCCTTTGAATATGACCCCCGAGGAGCCCAAAAAAGGGCTGCGCTATGCGGCTGTGGATGTGCCGTCAGGAGTTCGGGGAAGGATGTCTCTGATCGGTCCGATCATCGAGGAGTCTGAGGCGGCCATCATCGTGGAGGATCCCGGATGGCTGACAGGCTGCTCAGGATGCTCTCGAACCAATGAGCTGGTTCGCCTCCTCATCAGGACCAAGGGAATTCCTGTGCTGGATCTTTCCTATCCCACCAATGACGACGAGGCCAGGGTCTTTGTGCAGAAGATCAGGTCATTTTTGGAGGGATTGAATTGATCCGAATAGCCCAGCTCTCCTGCGGTGCGGAATACAGCGGCATCCAGAGGGAGATCGAAAGGGCGGCGGAGACCGTCGGCGCAACTCTGGTCTACCCCGAGGTATCCCTGGAGGATATCCTCAATGTGGAGAGCAGCTTTGGAGTCTCTGTCTCCTCAGGAGACCTCAATATGGCCATGGCCCGGGCTGTCCGCATAGTTCAGAATCCCGATCTCGCCGATGCAGTTATAGTCATGACCTGCTTCCGCTGCGCTGAGGCGGCCATCATCCGCTCCGAGATCAGAAAATACATCCATGAAAACTCCAAGATCCCCGTCCTGAGCTACTCCTTCACCGAGAGGACCACAGCCGAGACCCTTCTGACCAGGATGGAGGCTTTAGTCACCACGGTCAAGTACCGGGGTCTCCTGGCCAGGGAAAAGCAGACGGGCCTGACCGCCGGAATCGATTCCGGCTCCACCACCACCAAAGCGGTGGTGATGAGAGACAACCAGGTCATAGGCACGGGATGGAATCCCACCACCGAGGTATTGCAGAGCGCAGAGGATGCCCTGACTGCTGCCCTCAAGATGTCCGGCGTGGCCAGAGAGGAATTGCAGGCTATTGGCGTTACCGGATACGGTCGATTCCTGGTGGGCAAGCACATCAATGCCAAGCTGATCCAGGAGGAGATCACAGTCAACTCCAAGGGAGCCGTCTTTCTGGCCGACGCCCAGAAGGGTCCGGCTACGGTTATCGATATCGGCGGCATGGATAATAAGGCCATATCGGTGCAGGACGGAATTCCTGGCGGATTTACCATGGGAGGCATATGCGCCGGTGCCTCAGGCCGGTTCCTGGAGCTGACGGCAAAGAGGCTGGGCGTGGATATAACTGAGCTGGGCAAGCTGGCTCTCAAGGGCAACTATCAGAATGTGGCCATGAACAGCTACTGCATAGTCTTCGGCACCCAGAGCCTGGTGAACAATCTGGCCATGGGCAGAAAGCCCGAGGACGTGGCCATGGCCGCCTGCCATTCTGTGGCCGAGCAGGTTTATGAGCAGCAGCTTCAGGAGGTGGAGGTCAAGGAGCCTGTGATCATGGTGGGAGGAACATCCCTGATCGAGGGGCTGCCCAAGGCCATGGAAGAGCTGCTCCAGATCAAGGTCACCGTTCCCAAATATGCCCAGTACATCGGAGCAGTAGGAGCGGCGCTGCTGGTATCGGGGCTGCTGGAGGATTAGAGATGGACCCAATGGAGGTCTTCAAGATCGAGGTTGAGGGAGATGAGGCATTCGGGGCCAAGAAATACCGTGAACTGATCATGGACATCCTGCAGGACCTCGGCCTCATCCGGTCCATAGGCAGGCTTTATGTTTATATCGATATCAAGAAGCCATTTTTTTCCGTATACGGGCTGCTACGGTCCGGGATTCCGCCCCTCACGGCCAAGGACGTGGGCGATGTGATGAAGGTCCAGGGCGGCTATCAGGTCAAGATCAATGATGAGGAACATATGTCCGATCTCCTGCGGGCCCTATGGGAGCGATACGGCAGAGAGAGGGTGGATCAGCCGGCCAGGGATGTTCTGATCATCGCCTCGGACAGCTCGCCTGCCGATCTTATGGTGGCTGATCTGGAGGCGGAGTTCATGCAGGATCTCACCGATGCCCTGGTTAGGATCGCTCCGGAAGGCTTTCGCAACCGGCGCAATGAGATGACCAAGGACAGCTTCTTCTTCATTGCCGCTGAGGAGCAGTTGACGCAGGAAATGGTCTCTGAAATCAAGGAGAAAATCCGGGGGATGGAGAATGCTTGAGCCTGTGATGTTCACGGGAGGGTTGTACAAGCACGACCTGATCGTGGAGCTGGTGGAGGATCTGGGAGGATACATACTGCAGAAGAATGTGGCCCAGAGCGAGATCATTCTGTTGATACTGGTTCCTTCTGAGGATAAGGCTGCCCTGGAGGCTCTGGCCAAGGAATTGCGCGGTGAGCTGGTGCGCGCTCCCCTGGCGGGAACTGAGACCGCTGTGGTCACGCCAACTCTGGCCATCCATCATCTGCCCCACACGGCCTGCGACATAGCCGAGTATCTGCGCCGGCACGGCTCCAAGACCAATATGATGGGATTGGCCAGAGGTGTGGGCCGGGAGATCGCCCAGATCAATGAGTATGAGACGGCGCTGATAAACGAGCACGATGCGGCAGTCTTCATCTACGGCAACTTCCAGGAATGCATCAAGCACAAGGAGAAGCTTTACCAGAACATCAGCATACCGGTGGTGGTAACGGGCGGGCCGCAGATAGACTCTAAGGAGCTGCCCTATGCCTTTGATTATGTGCCTTCTATCGGAAGGGTGGCTCACCGGGCCAAGAAGGCCACGGAGATCGGGACGCTGGATAGGATAGTAGAGGCCGTGGGCAGAGCCCTGGACAAGACCAGGGCCTCCATAGCCAAGGATCCTCTAACCACCTCTCCGCCCCGGATCATGGATGCGGTGCGCGAGCAGGTGCCGGATGTGGAGTTCTCCTATTCGCCCCTTCCCATCGCCCTCAACCTGACCGGAGTGCGGGTCAAGCTGCCCTATAGTCATTATAAGGATGATGTGGCGGCGGTTAAATTCGATGAGGGTGTCCGGCTGGGGGAGATTGCCACCATCAGGCCCTCCCAGATGAAAGACTATATACTGGTGAGGATACTGCCCTCTTCTGAGACCGGATTCGTCTTTTAAGGACCCGGTGCACCCGGGAAGGCGGGAAATATTGCAGGCAGAGGATAGTAATGGGCTTTGAGAATGAGCTGGACGCCATACTGGTCAAGGGCAAGGAGAAGGCAGCGCGGGATATTCTGAAATCGGTAGAGGACGCCTACGGGGAGGTTCCCTATGTCTTTCAGTTTATGGAGGACAGCCCGGAGATCCTGATCACCAAGGTGCTCCATAACAATGCCATACAGAGAAGCTCGACTTTAGATGCCAGGACCACGGAGCTGATATCTGTCGCCGTCTCGGCGGCCATGAGATGCAGCCACTGCCTGAAGCTGCACATCCGCATCGCCTCCAATCTGGGGGTTCCGGATGACCAGATTGCTGCGGCTGTGTTCTTAGCCGGAAACCTGGCCTCAGCCAGCGTTCTGGCTACTGCCACCCGGCATCTGGATGAGGAGAGGGATGTATGCCGGGCCTGCGAGATCGGTGCCGGGGCCTGCGAGATACATAGTGAAAAGCGGGATTGAGTTCATCGATCTTTTTCTAGGAAACGTTTTCTTTCAGCAATAAACTTTGAGAGTTATAATTTATGTCGCCAGATGAGACGAGCCAGGACCGAGGCTGGCAGGGTGCCGAAGGCCATCGTTTTGCTCTGGAGGTCCTGCAGCTACCGCTGCGCCGGAGGATGCTTCGACTAATGGCCTCCGGCATGACTCGCTTTCGTAAAGCTGGGGGGTCGTACCCATCAGCTCAAAGTGCTTGCGGAAGCGGCAGGAATGCCGCCCAGCAGATGGGAGCGGAGCTGAATCTCAGCTCACCTCTGGTGGAGTATCATCTCTCTATGCTGGAGAAGGCCCTGGTCATCCAGCGGCATGAGGCGGGCTGGAGGGTTACCTCCACCGGTCTGCTGTTCCTGGAGAAGGTGGAGGGCGGGCCCTGATCATTGGCATCATAGCCGTGGGCCGGCTGCGGGAGAGACACTGGCAGGACGGCGCAGCGGATTATGCCCGCCGCATTCGCCCTTATGCCCGGCTGGAGGTGGATGAGGTGGCTGAGTCCCGGCTCAAGGAGGGGGCCTCCCAGGCGGAGGAGAAGAAGGCCATGCAGGATGAGGGGCGGGCCATCCTGGAAAAACTGAAGGGGCATGATGGAGTGGTGGTGGCCCTGGACCGCAAGGGCAGGAGCCTGGAGTCATTGCAGATGGCAGGGTGGCTGGGAAGAATGGTTCTGGAGGGGCAGAAGGAGGTGGCATTTGTCATCGGCGGGCCGCTGGGGCTGGCCCCGGAGGTATTAGAGAGGGCGGACTGCAGGCTGTCTTTTTCCAGGATGACCTTTCCCCACCAGATGATGAGGGTGATTCTGCTGGAGCAGATATATAGGTGGATGAGGATAATGAGAAAGGAGCCGTATCATAGGTGAAGGGAATAATTAGCTGAGTTTTTATATAATTTAGCAACAGATTCAAATAAAGTGGATGC
>NOLC01000234.1:10228-11470 GCA_002256595.1 Methanosaeta sp. NSP1
AATCAATTGACAAAAAATCCTACGAGAGAGAATATGACCTTCAGTCGCTCTTGGAGAAGCATCCGGATTTACTGGCTGGAGATCAGATCGATGAGTCAAACCCCCGCCGATGGCTCCTCGTGTCAAGAGAGATTGGAGTGCCAGAGGATAATGGCGGCTCGGATAGATGGTATCTCGATCATCTATTCCTGGATCAAGATGCTATTCCTACCTTAGTCGAGGTAAAATTAAGAACCAACAACGATTCCAGGCGGAAAGTTGTTGGCCAAATGCTGGATTATGCAGCCAATTCTGTGGCCTATTGGCCGATAGAATCGCTTCGGAGAGCGTTTGAAGAATTATGCAATGAAACCGGAAAGGATCCGAGCCTTCAAATTCTGGAGTTGATCAAAGCAAGTTCAGAAGACATGATTTCAATTGAACGTTTTTGGAATCAGGTTAGAACCAATTTGCAGGCGGGGCGCATTCGTCTTCTCTTCATTGCCGATGAAATCCCCAGGGAGCTTCAACAGATAGTTGAGTTCCTAAATGGCCAAATGAGTCCTGCAGAGGTTCTTGGCGTAGAACTGAGACAATATAGAAATGGAAAATTAACAACTTTGGTTCCAAGAGTTATTGGACAGACCGCGGCATCGATCCGAAGGAAGAATTCCACGAACGACGGCAGCGGCAAATGGGATGAAGCAAGATTCTTCCAGGCACTCAAATCCAAATGCGGTTCCGATGAGATTAGAGCAGCTGCAAGAATTCTTGCTTGGACTAAAGAAAATGCAGATAGAATTTGGTGGGGCAACGGCGAGAAGCGAGGATCATTTACGCCTATAATCGAATACAATGGCGTACAGCAATATCTTTTTGCAGTCTGGACTAGTGGAGGCTTAGAGACTTATTTTTATTACCTTAAGAATAAGCCGCCTTTTGATGACGAAAATCTACGAAAAGAACTTCTAAGGAAATTAAATGAGATTCCTGGAATTAATCTTCCAACTGATGCTATAGATCGAGGACCAATCATCCAATTATCCATATTTAATGAGGATGCTCTGGAAAGATTCTTGCTCGTCTTCAATTGGGTTATAGAGCGAATAAGGAATAGATAGCCTGAGAAGCTAATGGCCTAATAGGCATGAAAGTTTTTTTTAGGCAATCATCCATGCCCAATCCCACCCGCCTCCATTTCCTCGACAATATTCGCTGGCTCATGATAGTCTTCGCGGTCCTGGTTCACGCTGCCGTGACCTA
>NOLC01000053.1 GCA_002256595.1 Methanosaeta sp. NSP1
GGCGGCCATGGCTCCGCTGAGCATGGATGTGGTGAAGTAGACGGAAAAAAGTGTGTCATAGATCATGTTCAGCTCATGCAAAAATATCCTGATAAGCCCCTTTTTCTCCTCCGGCACCAGATCCAGGGCTTTGGCCATGAAATCCTTGCCGTCCATGAGTATGTAATAGGTGAAGAATACAGCCACTATAAGCTGGGCGAAGAGAACCGGCAGATTGGAGGCGAAGGAGCCGAGCCCCCTCTCCAGGACGGGCAGGAGCCATTTGGCTATGGTTATGGGAATGTCACTTATCTCCTCCACATATCTTAATATTATCTCAATTATGGAATTATAGATCCAGGTGGGAATGGAGCTCTTGGCCCATATTTCGATCTCCTGAATAAGAGTGGTGATCTGGGAGCCGGATATGAATCCGGATCTTTCCAGATTGGCCGTCTCCACCAAAAGCACAGTGGTGATCCCAATCAGAAAGCCCAAAATGAGCATGAAGACTATCATTATGGAGAAAAAGGAGGAGATCTGGCTCCTGCCTGTCAGCCGGAAAAAGATGCTATAAAGCGGCCGGAGCAGAAATACCAGGACCATGCTCAGGAGAATGGTATTCAAGAAATCCTTGGTCAGGTAGACCGTGAGAAGGAAAACCAGGAAGACAAAAATTCCTGCTGCCATATCAAACCGGCGGCTGAAATTCATGATCTATAACACTCTCTTGAGGGAATTAAAGCCTTTCTGACAGCGGTCGTCTCTTGATCGAAAAGGAGACGAGAGCAGTTCTTGCTGCAAAAGGCTGAACTAAAGTTGAAATTTAAATCTTATCCGCCCCGCCCAACTCCTTCTCCTTTTTCACCAGCTCACCATAGGCCACTCCCGCCTCGGTGAGGATGATCTTATCCCCCTCCAGCTCGATCAGTCCCGCCAGCTCCAGACGGTGCAGTTGATACTCCAGCATCCTCTCCCCGGCTTCCTTGGCCACATCGGACACTTTCAGGATACCCTGATTCATGAGTATGAGCATATTCCTGCGGATGGGGCTCTCCAGAGCGTGATGCACCGCCGCCATCTCCTCTGGCGAGATCGGCTTGGCCTTCTTTCCTAGCTCCATAATTGTCTCACCAGGAAAAAGACTAGTCCGGCCAGGTCATATCCATTGCGGCAGGAACGGCGGTTGCAGGATTCCTGCTCTTGGATTAAAATCAAAAGATATGTTCTTTGTATTGCTAAATCCATTCCTTGCGGTGGAAATAGGCCAGCATCACCAGCACCACCAGGAGCATGAATATCAGCACCGCCGGATAGCCCCAGGGAGACTCGAGTTCGGGCATGAATCTGAAGTTCATGCCGTACACCCCGGCCAGGAAGGTAAGAGGAATGAAGATGGTGGAGATGATGGTGAGAAGCTTGATCACCTCATTGAGCTTATTGCTCAGGCTGGAGAGGTAGGTCTCCAGAAGGGAGGCGGACATATCCCGGAAGGTCTCCACGTTTTCGATAACCTGGATGGTGTGGTCGTAGACATCGCGCAGGTAGATCTGGGTGGGCTCGGTGACCAGTGGGGAATCGGTTCTCTGCATCTTGCTTATGGCTTCCCTCAGAGGCCAGACCGACTTTCTCAAGAAGAGCATATCCCTCTTCAGGTTGTAGATGGTGGGAAGTATTCCCGGTTCCGGATCGGAGACAACCACGTCTTCCAGATCCTCGAAGCGGTCGCCCAGCTTTTCCATGATCACAAAATAGTGGTCCACAATGGCATCGATCATGGAATAGGCCAGGTAGTCGGCTCCCTGCTTTCTGATCTTTCCTTTGGCTGTGCGCAGCCGATCCCGCAGGGGATTGAAAACATCTACCTCTTTCTCTTTAAACGATATAATAAAGTTCGGACCGAGGATGATGCTCACCTGATCCATATCCAGGGAGGACTCGCCCAGGTCGTCGCCCTCATCGTCCTCCGGGCTCTCTTCGCTCTCTTCGTAGTAGAGCATCTTGAGCACTATGAATATGTAGTCATCATAATCTTCGATCTTAGGACGCTGGTCGGTGAGAATGTCCTCCAAGACCAGAGGATGGATCCCGTAGCAAGCGCCGAGCTTCTCCAGTACGTCCATCTGATGCAGGCCGTCTATGTTGATCCAGGTCACAGTAGGCTGGTTCTTGAAACGGAAGCACTCCGACACATCCTTGGCCTCGGCCTCGTGATAGCTCAGGTCGCTGTAATCTATGACTGTGATCTTGGGCTTCTCCAGGATCTTCTGGCTGTGCAGGGGCAAGGGAGGCGCAGCCAGGTCGCTGACATTGGGGTGGCCATCACCGTTTTTCAGAAAGCTGAGGAATTTGGCCTTGTCCTTGATATTCCATGAACCTGCCATTTTCCGCCTCCTGGTTAGATCGGGGGCATCTCCTCTTTTGCCCTTTCCATGACTATGATCTCATGAAGGTCTTCTATCCCCGGCAGCGATCTGATGCTATCGTTTATTATGACCTTGAACTCCTCCAGGCTCCTGCACCAGACCTTGAGGAAGAGGTCGTACTCGCCCAGTATTCCATAGACCTCGGTGATCTCGGGGACCTTGACCAGCTCGGCCAGGGTCTGATCGTGCCTGTCGCCATCGGTCTGGACCAGTATGATGGCGGTCACTGTATAGCCTGTGGCAGCCGGGCTGGCGGCGATGGTGAAGCGCTCTATGACCCCGGCAGCCTTCATGCGCCGCAGCCGGAACTGAATGGTGGCATCGGAGACGCCAGAGCACCGGGATATATCCTGCAGGCTGATGCGGGCGTTGTCCCGCAGGCTGCGCAGGATGGTTCTATCCACCTCATCCAGATCCAGGCTATCGCTCATAATAATCCGGCCATCTCCTCAAGCTATGGACATCAATATTGGAATATTGCCAACTTCTGAGTATAAATATTATCCTTTGACCAAAGAACCAGTCCGAACTTTCCTGCCCCGCCCCGTCCCATAGACTTTTATTTTCGGCATTGCATATCCTGAGAAGATCAGCAATCGAGGTGAATTGTCATGGTAGATGCAGGAGATACGGCGCCGGATTTCTGTCTGCCGGGGGCGGAGGGGCAGGATATCTGTTTGAAGGACTTTGAGGGCAAATGGCTGGTGCTATACTTTTATCCCAAGGACAACACCAGCGGCTGCACCAGGGAGGCGGTGGACTTCACCGCCGCTCTGCCGCAGCTCAGCGATCTGGGGGCGGAGGTGCTGGGGATCAGCCGGGACTCGCCGGCCAGCCACAGGAAGTTCGCTGAGAGGCATGAGCTGCAGCTCAAGCTGGCCAGCGATGCCGATCACAAGGTTACGGAGGCCTACGGGGCCTGGGCTCTGAAAAAGATGTACGGCAAGGAGAGCTACGGCGTGGTCCGGTCCACATTTCTGATCGATCCCCTGGGAAAGGTGGCCCATGCCTGGAGGAAGGTCTCGGTGAAGGGCCACGCCGAGGCGGTGGCAAAGAAGCTGGGGGAGATGAGGGAGGAAAGAAGATAATTGTTTTATACAGGAGCGCCGAGGGTTGGGGATGAAGTGAACCCTCGTCCATTTTGTGCTCTCTTAAATTGATTATATAGAAGTGATGACAGAATGAAAGACACTCCCTGAGGGCAGTTTGTAAGCGTACCAACCACCGTGCTATTCATGAAAGAGAAGTGGCTCATGGCCCAGGGAGCATGGGAGGAGATCAAGCCCAGGATCACCACCGCACTCGAGTCCGGCTTCGATTGCGTGCTGGTGGACAGAGATAACATAGATCGAGTGCGTGAACTGGGCAAGATCAGGGTGGCCTGTTTTGGTGGAGAGAGAGGAAACGAGGATATCCTGGTGGTGGGCAAGGACGGCGAGGGGGATGGAACAGTTGCTTTGCCCAAAGACCCTAAAAGCTCCCTGGATGGAGCTTTAGCCAGGTCCATAGCCGGAAGCAAGGCGGCCTATGTGGTCATAGCCGGCAAGAGATATGAGGAGTTTGCCGTGGAGATGGGCCGGATGGTGGACTATCTCCTGGTCATAGGCACGGACTGGAAGGTGATCCCCCTGGAGAATATGATCGCCGGACTGCAGGGCTCAGCAGTCAAGATAATCAGCGGGGTCAAGACGGCAGAGGAGGCGGCGCTGGCTTTGACTACCCTGGAGAAGGGCTCCGCCGGCGTGCTCCTGGACAGCCCCGATCCGTCTGAGATCAAAAGGGTCATGGCTGCGGTGGAGCAGTCGGAGAAGGGCCGGGTGGAGCTGATATCGGCCAAGGTCACAGCAGTCAGGCCCGTGGGCATGGGCGATCGGGTCTGCGTAGACACGGCCAGCATGATGACCTTCGGAGAGGGAATGCTCATCGGCTCCCAGGCCAAGGGATTCTTTTTGGTTCACAGCGAGTCTGAGGACAGCCCCTATGTGGCATCCCGCCCCTTCCGGGTCAACGCCGGAGCGGTGCATGCCTATATCCGGGTGGGTGAGAAGACCCGCTACCTTTCCGAGCTGAAATCGGGAGACGAGGTGACCATAGTGAGCAAAGAGGGCCTGGCCAGGCCGGCCATTGTCGGTCGGGCCAAGATCGAGAAGAGGCCCATGATGCTCATCGAGGCCGAGGCCTCCGGCCAGAGGATAAATACGCTCCTGCAAAACGCCGAGACCATCAAGCTGGTCTCCCCGGACGGCCTGCCCCGGGCGGTGACAGACCTCAAGGTGGGAGATGAGGTGCTGGTCCATCTGGAAGAGAGCGCCCGGCACTTCGGCATGAAGATAGAGGAGAGCATTGTAGAGAAATGAGCCCAGGGCGGCGCGGGGGAGAGCATGAGGCCGGAGGCGTGAGGGGATGATGGGCCGATCAGCAGTGGTTGCGGTGCTGGGAGAGTGCGCAGAGAGGCTTCTTCCCCTGGCAGGCGAAGCGGACATTATTGAGCTGCGCCTGGACCTTCTCTCCGAGTCCGATCCCCTGGAGACACTAAAGGCAGTGCGGAAGGCCACAGCCAAGCCCATCATCGCCACGGCGCGCCACAGAAGCGAAGGCGGAGGCTTCCAGGGAAGCGAGGAGCAGAGGAGCGAGCTGCTGACCAGGGCTGCTGTCTATTCCGATTATGTGGATGTGGAAGAGTTATTGCAGTGGTGTAATAAACGAGGGGTTCCGGTGAACGGAGAATCTCGGTCTTCATATGCAGCGGATAAGCTGCGAGAGATAATTATTGGGCATTAGTAGTCGTAATTGCCTCAGCAGAAACTCATTCATAAGAAAAGCTAAATAGAATGCACAAGATAACTTCCCTT
>NOLC01000191.1 GCA_002256595.1 Methanosaeta sp. NSP1
CCGCAGTCGTAGTTGGCTCGGGTATGCTAAGGCGCTCGGCCTTCAGACCTTCCAGGTGAAATTCTATTTTCGCCGCAGGCCCACCGGCCCGCCTGGTTGCAGGCAGAAGCGCCAGAACGACGAAGTAGGAGCGGGGGGCCGGGCGCGGGCGGGCGGCGTGACGCGCGGCGATGGCCCTGATCTATTTAAATGCAGACATCCAAATGTTAACCTGAAGAAAGGAGATCAAATGAATCGATTTGCGGATCCGGACACATTCGTCTGCTTGGCGAGCCTGCCCCGGGGTATATAAATGCCAAATTAGTGACTCTGCAATGATAATTGATAAAATCCAATATGCGTTACAGATGCAGTATCCATAGGGCAGATATCGAGATGGTGACCGAATGACCGAAAGATATATCAAATAGCCCTCCTCCTATGGGAGTGCTGCATAAGCGTCGCTTCAATTGAGTTTGATGGGATGTTTTGTCAGTAGGATCGGTTCTAGGAATCGATGCCCAAAGGTAAGTGAAATAAATGGAGAGATACGGAAGCGGAAGCAGAGGCGGCTTCAACCGAGGCCCCAGAGAGATGCACGATGCCACCTGCGCAGAGTGCGGAAAGACATGTCAGGTCCCATTCAAACCCGACGGATCCAGGCCGGTTTACTGCAGCGATTGCTACCAGAAGCATAAGCCTGCTCGGGCACCCAGAAGATACTGATCGGATGGGGCAGGATTTGGGCGTCCAAAACCTGCAAACACTATTTTTCTTTTGAATATTTCTTGGATTGTTATATTGTCTCATATTAAATTGCTTCTATTAGAAATCAGCTTTCTGGATGCTGAATGCAGATCGTTGTAGCTTTTCGGCTCGGTGGAATTTTCAAGCAGCATTCTTCTTTATGACCTAAAAAGCAGAAGGAGGGCGCATGACCACCTTCCCCTGGATTTAGACTTAAATATTCTGCACCTATCTGGCTATACTTTTATTCCAAAGACCTCCTCAAGCGAGTCTTTGGCCTTCTTCATGACCTCGGTAGGTGCAGTCTTATAGGCCTGCTGTAGCGGCTCTATGGCTCTCTCATCCCCAATCTCCCCCAGGCTCCAGGCAGCCCAGGCCCGGATCTCCTCATCGTCCTCCCCCATCATCACCTCTACCAGGGGCAAGAGAGCTTTATTGTGGCCGATCTCTCCGAGTGCAGCAACTGCGGTATATCGAACCTGCCAGTCCTGATCCTTAAGAAAAGGCAGAGCCATATCGCAGGCCTTCTCACCCTTGATCTTTCCCAGGGATTTCAGGGCCTGGCATCGCATTGAGCTCTCCTTGTTCTCCAGAGCAATAGCCAGAGGAGCGATGGCCTCATCGCCGGCCACCTCACCCATAAAGGCGGCAGCCCTGCGTCTGACCTCAGGATCTTCATCCTTCATCAGCCGGGCTACATCAGGCAGATATTCCCTGCGGCCGATCTTGGCCAGACCGGTCACAGCCATGCCCCGGATCTCCGGGTCGGAATAAGTGAGAAGATCTCTCAGAGCCTCAGCTGCTCCGAGGGCGCGAAGAGCAACAGCCGCCCGCAAGCGCACGTCTTTGGAACTGTCTTTCTTCAGGGCTAAAACCAGAGCAGGGACGGCATCCTTGCTTTTTATGGCTTCCAGGGCGGCGGCGCACCATTCGCGAACCACATGGTCGGGATCATTGAGCAATGCCCGGCAGAGCGGCTCCACGCCTTTAAAGCTGCCTATCTTTCCCAGTATCCAGGCGGATTTATATCGCAGATCGGAGAACTCGCCCATCTCCAGAGCAGCGGAGACAGCCTGTATCGCCTGCTCTCCCAGGTTAACCAGGGCCCATGCTGCTTTCTGGCGCTCAAAATAGTCATCGCTTGCACCGAGATTTTGGATCAGTCTGGAGGCTTCGTCCATGACGATTGCATGGCTGCCGTTCGTTTTAAGCTTTGTCTATTGCTGGCCTTTCGATCTGGCTCCTGTGCCCCTTGAGACCCATTATCTTCTCAACCTTGACCGCGGTCAGCTTCCAGACGGAATTCTTCTCCCCATGAAGAAGTGCCTCCACTGGCTCCTCCGGGGAGTGGCCCAGAGCAGACATGACATTGGGCGAGAGATTCTTGCTCTTAATCAGGCCTACAAACCTCTCTTTTACCTCTCTCTTTTTATCCGGGTCCTCGAGCTGAACCAGCCGACCGGGCAGGGATACGAAGCTGAAGTGGGAGAGGTCTGGGGAATAGTGCTCTATCTCCACAGTCACCAGTGGATTGTCCCGGAAATACTGGACCTTTCGGCCGTAGTTGCTGGATAGAAAATAAATGAACCGGCCGTCGAAGATATAGAGAAAAGGAGCTATATGGGGATACAGATCCCCCTTAAAGGCAATGCGGCAGATGTACTGATCCTCAATCAGGCGGTCGTACTCTGTTTTTGCCATGCGAGGCATCTTGAAGACATCTATGCTATTGATTTCCATGTTATTATTTCCATTTTATTATTTACTTGTTATTATTTCCTGGTCTATAGGGAATAGTGTATTCTGAGATCATTGAAAAGACTTTCCCGGAAAGAAAAAAATACTTTCGCTCCGCAAGCATACTGGCTATAAGCCTCTGATTCGTTTTTGTCCTCAATGGTCACCCTGGAGAAGATGGCCCGCCTGGCGACGGAGTGCAGATTCGACTGCCTGGGCCAGGGCTCAGTTGAGGCTGCAGAGGGACTGAATTCATCGGCAGCAGAAGAAGCAGCCGGGCATCCTGCAGCAAGAATAGCGGCAGGAAACATGGCGGAGGGTCTGGATGAGAGAAAGCTTGCGACTCTAGGAGAGGGGACCAGGCATGATGTCTGCGCCTCCACCTTCTCTCCCCGCAGCAGGCCATTGCCTGGGATCTGCCATGCCTTCACTCAGGATGGTAGATGCGTCAGCCTTTTCAAGACCCTTTATACCAACCTCTGCTCTCATCAGTGCGGCTATTGCAGCAATTCAGCCGGATGCAAAGGCAAAAACCAAGCCTTCTCCTATGCCCCAGAGGAGCTGGCGGCAATCACTCTATCCCTTTACCGGGGAAATTACATCGAAGGGCTCTTCCTCAGCTCCGGCGCGGGAAGGGACGAAGAGAGGATCACAGAGAAGATGCTGGACACCGTCCGGCTGCTTCGCCAAAAGCACTCCTTTTCCGGGTATATCCATCTCAAGATCCTGCCCGGCTCGTCCGAGTCTCACATCCAGGAGGCTATGATGCTGGCGGATAGGGTGAGCATCAATCTGGAAGCTGCCTCAGCCTCGCACATGAGCGAGATCTGCTCCACCAAGAGCTACGAGAGCGATATACTGCAGAGGCAGAGGTACATCCACCGTTTTATGACTGAGATGAGATCTGAAGTTGGCCAGGCCGTCCTGCCCGCCGGCCAGACCACACAGATGGTGGTGGGAGCTACAGGCGAGAGCGATGAGGAGATCTTTCGGCGGGTTATTTTCGAGTACGATGAGATAAAAGTCAAGAGAACCTACTACAGCGCCTTCTCACCCCAGCGGGGAACACTCCTGGAGGGCCGCCAGGCTCAGCCCGTCTGGAGGGAGAGGCGTCTTTATCAAATGGACTGGCTCTACCGGATCTA
>NOLC01000031.1 GCA_002256595.1 Methanosaeta sp. NSP1
ACATCGAAGTGATCCATGTTCATGGGAGGAGAACGAGGGCATGGGTGTTAACTTTTTCCAGAGAACTCCTCTTCCGGAAGCTATGAATTCAGTTGTTCAAGGGAGTTATGGATGCAGAAAAGAAGGATATGAGCCGTGGTTTTCCGGGATTTGGAGGGTCAGCCTATGCTTCTCTTCCAGGAACGCGGCCAGATCCTCGTTGCCCACAGCATCATGCAGCCTGCCACCCACAGGCCTCCAGGCAGGACTATAGGGTCAGGGCCATGAGACGGGGACAAAGCCGCCTGCCGCCTCCTGCCCAAAATTAGAACAGCGTCCCATGCGGCTCACTGACTATATTGACCGGCCGGCCTGTGAGCTGGGCCAGGAGCCAGGGGTCTGTGGTGTAGAGATTGCCGAGCTGCGAATTGGTTAATTCCGATTGATTCAATACTATGGGGTTATAATCGTTGACAATCATGGGATAATACCATTGAGGCACAGTTCCCGGAGGGTAGAGGGTTCCGTTTCGAAGGGCAAATCCCTTGGGTGCGCTCCCCCAGTCCCACAGGGTGTTGGGGCGCTCAAATGTGCTGGCCGGCTTGGTGCCATAATTTTCCAGCCATGAACTCCCATAGTCTCCCCCCACGTCTTCAAAGCCGAAGCAGGGGCAGGCCCATGTTGCCACAGCAGATATGCAAATCATTGCCAGCAGTAATGCCCTCATCCGTTACCCCTCTTGTCTCTCCTGCATTTTAATCTGATGCCCCACCCGATGATTGAGCCCACCAGCCATCCTTTCCGGTCATCGTCCTTGATTTAAAAGCCATGGTTTGCCTTCAGGATATCATAGGTCTTGGCATAGCTGGGATCATATGCCGGCGGCAACGGCGCCTTGCGAAGCGGGCTTCCCCAGGAGGAGAGGTTATGCGAGGAATTGGCCAGACCTTTGAGCAGTGAACTTCCATCCTCACTGAGGTTCAGGAAAGACGAATCCTGGCTTAGGTTGAGTGAGGAGTTGTCCGCGGAATCATTGAGGGAGGAATTGGTGAGGGATCCAAAGAGATCTCTGCCATCATTGCCCCCTAAATTGACCATAGGTTTGCACTGGGCCAGAAGAACAATAGCCATCAAAGCCAATAGTGCCAATGCTATTCGGTTCATATAACACCCGGTCAGATATCCCTGCATGGGCTTAAATATGCAGCGCTGGGCAAAACTATAGAGATACCATCCATCCGAAACATAATCTGCATTATTCATATCAATATAATAAAAACAAGTGCGGCAGGATTCATTGCCGCGGATCAATAAACCTCTCCGAAAACCTCGAAGTATGCCTGCTCATGCTTGCAGGCCGGGCACTCGGCAGGAGCTTCATTTCCCTCATGCATATATCCGCAGTTGCGGCATCTCCATACCACCTTGCCCCCTCTCTTGAATACGGCGCCATCATCGATATTCTTCTTCAGGGTTAAAAATCTCTTCTCATGGCCCATCTCCGCCTTGGCGATATTGAGGAAGGTCTCGGCGATTTCTGCAAAGCCCTCCTTCCTGGCCACCTCTGCGAAAGAGGGATACATTTCTGCATATTCATGGTGCTCGCCGTTAGCAGCCTCCAGCAAATTGGCTGTCGTGCCGGCTATGACGCCTGCCGGGAAGGAGGCAGATACAGCCGCCTCTCCGCCTTCCAGAAGCTTGAAGAGGACCTTAGCATGCTCTTTTTCGTTATCGGCTGTATCCAGGAATATGGCTGCCATCTGCTCATATCCCTCCTTTTTTGCCTGAGAGGCAAAATAAGAGTATCTATTTCTGGCCTGCGACTCGCCTGCAAATGCGGTCAGCAGATTCTTTTCGGTCTCGGTTCCTTTAAGGCTCTTCATTCTTTCATCTCCTGAAATGAAGAAAGGGTTTGCTGACGATCTTAATTAAACCTTCCCGTTTCCCCTGGGGAAGATATGGGAAGATATAGATGCAAAAAATGCAAAAAGAGCCGATTCCAGCTAAATCGAAATGCAGGAAAGATATGAGATGACGGAAATTGCCCGTCATCTCCCTCATGTATGCCTTGCGGCTCCATCTGGTTCTATCTTCTTCCCACCACCACCCGGTTTATGGGCAGAGCATTGAGGAGCTGATAGTCCTGGCCCATTGCGCTGTCGTAAGAATTGGGAGGCGCGTGCTTTCCGTCACTGGCAAAGGCGAAGATCCTGTACATTCCTCCATCGGTGGGAGCACTGGTCCAGGTCCACTGGTTCTTGGGAGACCAGTCCTGCACCACCCTCCAGGCATTGCCCGTTGCCGGGCCCCTCAGCCAGAACTGATAGAGGATGGGATCCTTATTGGCATCAATGGCTGTTGCAGTCCATTTCACGGTTCCGCCGGCGCTTTGCGGGCTTTTCTTGTCCGGGGTGAGGGCGGTGAGCTTGGGCGGGGCATTGACCGTGAGCTGATAGGATGCCCCGATTCTGCTGTCATAGCTGGTTTCAGGCTTGTGCCTTCCGTCCCGAACATAGACGAACACGGCATAGTCTCCAGCATCATATCCTGAGCTGGTCCATGTCCACTTGCTATTGGTGGACCAGTCCTGCACCACCTTCCAGGCCTCCCCCGTTGCCGGGCCCTTCAGCCAGAACCTATAGAGCATGGTATCTTTATTGGTGTCGGCGGCTTTTGCCGTCCAGGTCACGGCCGTCCCGGCGCTTTGGGGGCTGGCCTTATCCGGAGTTAAAGCCGTTACCTTGGGCGGCTGATTGGGTGAGAGGACAAAAGGCGCTCCCAGGGCGCTATCATATGCCGTAGCTGGATTATGCTTTCCGTCCCGGGCATAGGCATAGACGCTATAAGCACCACCGTCGTAGCCCGTGCTGGCCCATGTCCACTGGTTCTTGACCGACCAGTCCTGCACCACCCGCCAGGCATTGCCTGTGGACGGACCCTTCAGCCAGAACTTGAAGTATACAGGCTCCCGGTCCGGATCTGAGGCCAAAGCTGTCCATCGGACCGGCGTTCCGGCGCTCTGGGGGCTGGCCTTATCCGGTTTCAGGGATACCAGAGCAGGGGGCTGGTTGGGCCGCAGCACTGTGAAGAGGGCCCCGGCATCATCATCCCATCCCATGGGGCTGGTATGCTGGTCGTCCATCACCTGAACCTGAATCTGGCTTACTCCAGCATCGGCGGGAGAGGTATACCAGATCCAGGTGGGATCTGTGGACCAGTCACGTACCATCCTCCACATTCCTCCCGTAGCCGGCCCGTTCAGCCAGTATCTGAAGTATATGGGATTTCCGTTCGGATCAATGGCTGAAGCCTGCCAGCGGATGGCTGCTCCAATGGGCTGGGGGCTCATCACATTGCTGGCCAGGCCGGTGATGGCCGGAGGCTGGTTTAGATTGATGATGGAATAGGTGGCTGTGGCATAGTCGTCCGATCCACCCGGACCGGCATGCTTGCCGTCTCTGACCGCTACCAGCACCTCGCTCATGCCCACGTCCCAGGGATCGGTTCTCCAGGTCCAGCGATTGCTATTTCCCCATCCGGTCTGGTCTATCCAGAAGCCGCGGGTGGCTGGCCCGCGCAGATAGAATTTGTACTGCAGTGGTTCGCCTTCCCAGTGGATCGCCTTCCGGATCTCTGGCTATAGCCGTCCAGCGGACCCAGCTTCCTGCATACTGTGGTGCAGGCCGGTCCGAGAACAGGACATCTACCCTGGGCGGCCGGTTGGCGCTGCCCAAGGCAAAGGAGGCCGTCTTCTTGACATCAAAGCCATTCGGTCCGGCGTGCTTGCCGTCTCTCACTGCCACCAGCGCCTCGCTGATGCCCACATCCCAGGGATCGGTTCTCCAGGTCCAGCGATTGCTATTTCCCCATCCGGTCTGGTCTATCCAGAAGCCGCGG
>NOLC01000052.1 GCA_002256595.1 Methanosaeta sp. NSP1
GGCAGGACTCATATTTCTTTTTAAAAAGAATTAATTGTTTATTATCTAAGCCACCTGCTTCCCAGCCGCCGGTCCCCACATGGCATTGTAGATCTCGGTGATCTTGACCACGGCGCAGCCTTTGGCCGGCAGCTTGTTGTTGATGCCGTGCACCCAGGCTCGCATGGCATCGAAGTCCGGCCCTTCCTTGGTTACAGTGACATTGCCCTTGATCTGGTAGGACTTCTTGGTCTCGCCGTTGTAGCAGAGTATGGATATCTTGGGATTCTCGGCCAGGTTCTGGGCGGTCTTGTAGAAGAAGTTGTCCGCCAGCATCAGCGTCTCATCGTCTATGATCTTCATCAGCCCCACAAAGACCACATTGGGCATACCGGCTTTGCTGGCAGTGGCGATGGGTATGGGCTTTTGCTTCTCCAATGTCTCTCGAACTTCCGCAGGCATCTTTACCATTTTAATATCACCTTGACCCAACTATAGCTGCATCATGCGATAAATACCTGCGCTTTGCTTTCGGCTTATGTCATTTTTCTCTGCATTTACCTCTTAAGGAAGCCGTTCCTGCCGGGAAAAACAGCTCTGATTTATTTCGCTCCGCGCAGCATACATTTAATACCCGCCGGGGCCTACCTGAACAGGAATATGCCCGCCGATCCGGTTGCCAAATGGGAGGAATTCCTGCGCTCCCGCTACTGGGATGATCTCCTGGAGCTGGCCGACTCCTACCCCGACGAGAGAAGCCTCACGGTCAGGTTTTCCGACCTGGACCGCTTCGATCCGGAGACACCGGAGCCTTTGATGGAGGCAGCTCAGGCCGCCATCCTGGACCTGGACCTGCCCATGGATGTCTACCTGGAGCGGGCCCACGTGCGCATCATCGAGCTGCCCCGCCACTTCAAAACCCGGGAGCTGCGCAGCGATCACATCGGCAAGCTCCTTTCCATAGACGGGCTGGTTAGGACAGCCACCGAGGTCCGGCCCAAGATAGTCTCCGCCGCTTTCCAGTGCCAGAGATGCGGCTTCACCTTCTTTAAAGAGCAGACCGGCAACAAATTCGAGGATCAGAACCTTAAATGCATGAACCAGGCCTGCGACCGGGGCGGCCCCTTCAAGCTCCTGCTGGCCCAGTCCAAGTTCGTCGACGCCCAGAAGATCCGGGTCCAGGAGTCCCCCGAGGACCTCAGGGGCGGAGAGCAGCCCCAGACCCTCGACGTCGAGCTGGAGGACGACCTGGCGGGACGGATCTTTCCCGGAGACCGGGTCATAGTCAACGGCATACTCAAGTCCTACCAGCGCTCCTCCCCCCAGCAGGGCAAGAGCACCTACTTCGACCTCTTCCACAAAGGCATCTCCGTAGAGATGAAGGAGCAGGATTTCGAGGAGATTGAGATCAATCCCGAAGAAGAGAAGCTCATACTGGAGATGTCCTGCGATCCGGAGATCTATGATAAGATCAGGGGCTCCATCGCCCCCTCCATCTACGGCTACGATGATGTCAAGGAAGCCCTGGGCTTGCAGCTTGTCTCGGGCTTTGAAAAGCACCTTCCCGATGGAGCCCGCATCCGGGGCGACATCCACATCCTCCTGGTGGGCGACCCGGGCATAGCCAAGTCCCAGCTCCTGCGCTATATGACCAAGATCTCGCCCCGCGGCATATATACCTCAGGCAAGAGCTCCACCTCGGCGGGCCTGACCGCCACCGCAGTCAAGGACGAGCTGGGAGACGGCCGCTGGACCATCGAGGCCGGAGCCCTGGTTCTGGCGGACAAGGGCATTGCGGCCATAGATGAGATGGACAAGATGGACAACGAGGACAAGAGCGCTCTGCATGAGGCCATGGAGCAGCAAACCATAAGCGTCGCCAAGGCCGGAGTCATGGCCACCCTCAAGTCGCGCTGCTCTCTCCTCGCCGCTGCCAATCCCAAGCTGGGCCGCTTCGACAAGTATGAGCCCATCGCCCCCCAGATCAACCTCACCCCCGCCCTCATGTCCCGCTTCGACCTCATCTTCGTCCTCACCGATGACCCGGACAGCAACAGGGACTCGGCCATAGCCCAGCACATCCTGAAGAGCAACTATGCCGGAGAGCTGGCCACCCAGATCGACTGGAATCCGGATATTTCCCAGGAAGACATAGACAACGCCATGGTGGTGATCAAGCCGGCCATAGATCCGGAGCTGCTGAGAAAGTACGTGGCCTATGCCCGCAAGAACATCTTTCCCACATTGAGCGATGAGGCCAAGGATTACTTCCTCAAATACTACGTCGGCCTCCGAAGCCAGGGGCAGGACAGCAACAAGCCCGTGCCTGTAACCGCCCGGCAGCTCGAGGCCCTCATCCGCCTGGGCGAGGCCAGCGCCCGGCTGCGACTCTCATCCAAGGTCACCCTGGAGGACGCCAGGAGGGTGGTCAAGATCCTGGAGGCCTGCCTGCGCAAGGTGGGCATCGACCCGGAGACGGGCTTCCTTGATGCGGATATCATCGCCTCGGGTACGAGCAAGAGCACGAGGGATAAGACTAAATCGATAAAGGATATCGTAAGGGAAGTCTGCAAAGAGCATCAGGGATTGGCCCCTCTGGAAATTGTGCTGGACATAGCAGAACAATCTGGGATTGAGAGAGACCGGGCGGAAGGAATTGTAGAGCGGCTGAGGCGGGACGGGGACCTCATCGAACAGAGACCGGGCATGCTCAGGCTCCTCTAAATGGATGAAATCTGAATTCAAATTCAAGGATGGCCATGTCTGAAGAGTTGGACGGGAAAGAGATGTATCTGAAGCGGCATGATCAGGGCGCGGAAAGGCTAATCGCGGTATGCGATTGCGAGATCCTGGGCAAGAGGTTCGCTGAGGGCCAATTGCGCATAGAGGTCAGCCCGGATTTTTTTGGAGGCGAGGTAGCATCATGTGCCGAGGTTGAAAAGGCACTGGCCTCGGCCACCATGGCCAACTTCGTGGGCTCCAAGGCCGTCCTGCATGCCATCTCTCTCGGCTATGTGGAAAAGGATAATGTCCTGTCCATAGACGGAATACCCTATGCTCAGATGGTGAGAATGTGATGCAATCTATCTGCCCCCGTTGCGGCCAGCCCACTGTAGATGATCTCTGCCCTCAATGCGTCCAGGAGACCAGCCAGTTGGTGAGCTGCCCCGATGTGGTAGATGTGGTGGTCTGCTCCATATGCGGATCTCAGCAGATCAAGAGCAAGTGGCAGCTTCCGGGCAGCCTTCCCCTGGAGGATCTGGCAGTACAGGCCGCAGCCGACTCTGTATGGCTTCATAAAGAGCTGATGGAGCCGCAGATCGATGTCGACCTCCGCGCCAAGGGAGCTACCCGCTACCTGGCCCGGATTGATGCTCGTGGCCGGTTCAAGGGCAAGAACGTCGGCGTGCAATGCGAGATTTCGGTTCGCATCAAAAAAGTGGCCTGTGAGAGGTGCAGCCGCATGGCTGGAAAATATTTCCAGTCAACCGTTCAGCTTCGAGGAAGTGCAGAGCGCCCTATAACCGATCAGGAGATTGAGGAGACCAAAAAGATGGCCAGGGATATGGCCAACTCCGCTTACCGGGGTGGGGACCAGCTCTCCTTTATCCAGGAGATGAAAGAGGTCGAGGGCGGCCTGGACATCATCCTGGGCTCGACTCAGCTCGGCAGACGCATGGCAAAGGCATTTGTAGAGCGCTTCGGGGGCAGGCTTCTGGAGACGGCCAAGCTGGTGGGAAAGAAGGACAACAGGGATGTCTTCCGCAGCACCCTGCTGGTCAGGTTTCCCAGGCTCAGGCGTGGGGATATCATATCCTTCCGGGGGGCTTTATTCGCCGTATCCGGCTTTGACGGCAAGACCACACAAATCACCACTCTGCGAGATGGCCGCAGATCATCCATGAGCCAGGAGAACTCTGAGGCTGCTGTGGTCCTGGGAAATAAGGCCGATGCTCTATCCGCAACGGTAATATCTGCGGATGATGACGTTTTGGAGATCATGGACCCGGAGACATTTCGGTCTGCCCTCGCGGCCCGCCCCAAGGATCTGCAGGTCTCGCCGGGAGAAGAGGTAAATGTAGTAAGAACGGGGGATGGATTTATAATATTATAGATAATATTATATGTATTGAGCATGGATGATCGATCCATATCCACCAAAAAGTTCTTAAACTAGTTTTGTGCATTTTTAAGCGGTAGAAGCACGCATTTGAGCTTCAGATCACATGATGATTAAGCCTGGGTAGAACCTGGGCGATGAAATGCCAGCCAAACGAGAATAAAAGGGCTCATGTGTGGGCATTTCTATCAGATGTCCCATAACACTGATAAATGGACACTGAAATAGTTGGATAAATCTCATATTCACCTCATTCACTGATCACTGCCTGCCTTTAAGTGGGCATGGCTACATAGGCGACATTGGGTCGCGAAATCGGCTCTGGTTAGCCGAAAACAGCTTTGGCTTTATGGGTTTGGGTGTGATTTTTATCTGACTATTTTAAAATAAGAGGTGTCTTAGATGCAAAATGTTGATACAACTAAATATGTTATTTATGCGGATATAACTGCTGAGGGAATAGTGGAGCGGCCGGATGTGGTCGGCGCCATATTCGGCCAAACCGAGGGGCTGCTGGGATCCGATCTGGACTTAAGAGATCTCCAAAAAACAGGAAGACTGGGTAGAATTGATGTACAGATCACATCCAGCGGCGGAAAATCCAGCGGCACCATCTCCATTCCCTCCAGCTTTGATAAGGTAGAGACGGCCATTCTGGCGGCGGCGCTGGAGACCATCGACCGGGTGGGCCCCTGTATCGCCCACATTGCAGTCAACCGCATCGAGGATGTACGCGCCTCCAAGAGGAGATATGTCATAGAGAGGGCCAAGCGCATCCTGGTGGAGATGTTCGATGAGAACATTCTGGAGACGGAGGAGATCACCGAGGAGATAAAGCAGTCGGTTCGGGTGGAAGAGATAACCCACTTAGGCAAAGACAATCTGCCGGCTGGCCCCAATGTGCTGGACTCGGATGCCATTCTGGTGGTGGAAGGCAGGGCCGATGTGCTCAATCTTCTCAAATACGGCATAAAGAATGCCGTGGCCGTGGGCGGGACCAATGTGCCGCCACATATAGCCGATCTCTGCGCCAAGAAAGTAGTGACCGCATTCACCGATGGCGATCGGGGCGGAGAGCTGATCATCAAAGAGCTGCTTCAGGTGGCGGACATAGACTTTGTGGCCAGAGCCCCGGAGGGCAAGAGTGTTGAGGATCTGACCCAGAAGGAGATAGTAAGAGCACTGCGCCAGAAGATACCTGTGGAGCAGGTTCTGGACCAGTACAAGATCAAGAGCCAGCCCAAGAAGAGACGCGAGATCACCACCAAGAGAAAGAGCCTCATCCGGGAGAAGCCCCTATGCGTGCGCAGCACCATGGAGAGGGCGGAGGTAATCGCACCGCGGCGGGTCATGCCCCGGGAGGTTATGGCCAAGCCCGAGCCAACCATTGAGGTGGCACCAGTTGCTGCCCCTGAAGCCGTACCTGAGCCAGAGCCGGAAAGAGAATGGTTCAGAGCTCATATGGATGAGCTGGATGGGACCCTCTCTGCCAGGATCATGGACCGGAATCAGAATGTGCTCAAAGAGGTTGCAGTAAGGGATCTGGCCCGCGAGCTCAAGGAGGCCAATGGGGATGTGAGCGGAGTGATCTTTGACGGCGTTGTCACCCAGCGCATACTGGACATAGCCGCAGAGAAGGGTCTGGAATACCTCATTGGAGCCAAGATGGGCAATATTGCCAAGAGCCCATCCTGCGTCAGGGTTCTGACCAAAGAGGCCTGATCATCCCCGCCTCTTCTCCTTTTCCCATATTTTTTTGCTCGCCTGCCGAACGGCCCTATCTTTTGCGAGTTCAATTCTAATATGATTCGTTTCAGGAGATGTTGCATTCAATGGAGTTCAAGCAGTGTATTGTCATCCGAGAGGATCTCAAGCTCTCATCGGGCAAGCTGGCGGTTCAGGTGGCTCATGCCGCGGTCATGGCTGTGGAGAGGGCCGAGAAGATGGATAGATCCACTGTAGCCGACTGGAAGAGCGAGGGACAGAAGAAGGTGGTCTTAAAGGTTCCAGGGGTGCCGGACCTCTTCCGGCTGCGAGAGGAGGCGGATCGAGTTGGAATTGCCAGCGCCATTGTAGCTGACGCCGGCCTGACCGAGATTCCGTCCGGAACCATCACCGCTCTGGGGCTCGGCCCGGCCCATGCCAAGCTGATGGACAAGCTTACAGGCAAGCTCAAGCTGGTCTGAGTGGCTATGATGCTGTGATCAGCCGCTTTGCAAAGGCGAAAGATGATGATTTCTGCCAGCGAGATAGATCGGTCCCTGGGAATGGACTACTACATCACCGATGCCCCTGGGTGTGGAGGCAAGATCAAGAGCTGTGCCGAGGACTTCATAGTCTCTGAGGTTTTTGCTGATAGGGGATATGAGGGCGGAAGATACCTCATAGTAGAGGTGGAGAAGACCAACTGGGATGCGCACAGGCTCATCCGGGAGATGGCCCGGATCCTTCGCATCAGCCAGAAGAGGTTCTCCTGGGCCGGAACCAAAGACAAGAAAGCCGTCACCAGCCAGCGCATCAGCATCATGAACCTGGAGGAGGAGGAGCTCTCCCGCATCAGCCTGCCGGACCTGAAGATAAGGGTGCTTGGGCGCTCCAACCGGGGCGTGGGGCTGGGCGATCTCCTGGGCAACCGCTTTTCCATTACCGTCAGAGATCTCAACTGCCGGGAGCCTCAAGCTCAATTTGCTGCCATAACTGAGCAAATCGAAAAACAAGGGGGCGTGCCCAATTATTTCGGTGTGCAGAGGTTCGGAGAGGTCCGGCCGGTGACCCATAAAGTGGGTGAGGCCCTGGTGCGGGGGCTGTATGAAGAGGCCGCTTTCATCTATCTGGCCCAGCCCTTTCCCGGAGAGCTTCCCCAGACCATAAAAGCCCGCGAGGCCCTGTGGTTGAGCCGGGATATCTTTGCCGCTTTAAAGCAGTTTCCGGAGTACCTCGGCTTTGAGCTGGCCATGCTCAATTATCTGGCCGAGCATCCCGGAGATTATGCCCATTGCTTTATGGTGCTGTCTCCCAACCTGCGCCGCCTTTTCGTGCATGCCTATCAGTCCTATCTCTTCAATAAGATCCTCAGCCGCCGCCTGGCAGCAGGAATGCCTCTTAACCGGGCTCTGGTGGAAGATGTGGTCTGCTTTTCCAGGGACGGTCTCCCGGATATGGATCGGGTGCAAAAGGTAACCGCAGAAAACCTTTCGGCCGTCAACAGGCTGGAGGAGAGGGGCAGATCTTTTCTCACCCTGCCTCTGATAGGATTTGAGACGGAGCTGGCTGGGGGCGGGGAGGGCGAGATAGAGCAGGCCGTCCTGGCCGAGGAGTCCGTCACTCAGGAGGACTTCCGGGTCCCGGAGTGCCCGGAGCTGGGATCAAAAGGCACCAGGCGTGCCGCACTCTGCCAGGTACGGCCTGAGATCGCTTTCAGCGGCAACAGCGCAAATCTGCAGTTCCTCCTGCCCAAGGGAAGCTATGCCACCGTGGTATTGAGAGAGTATATCAAGGGCCAGGAATACAGTCGTGATTCAGCGCAAAGAGTTACAGCCGAGGAATGATGCCAGTGCAATTGGAATTAGAGGATCCTTACGTTGTGGTCTACAAACAGATCCATGCCGTGGTTGACGACGAAGGCCGGCGGGTGGAGCTTATGGAGCGCTCCCGCTGCTATGGTGGATCGGCCTGGGCCAGGTATCACTACTGCCGCGGTCCCCTGGTGAAGGGCTGCCGCAATATCGGGGAGTGGTTTCGCTATGCTATAACGCCCGGTGCAGTCGATCTGGATCTGGTCTCCTCCAAGAGGTCGGCGGGCATAGAGTCGGTAGCAGTCAAGGGTAGTGAGGTGGAGGTGACCTACGCCGGTCTGGGCGGGGGCGGAGTGGGTGCCACCCTCAGCCGGGCCGGAGCCGAGGATGTCCTGCGTTATGAGGCAACCGAGAGCGGCGGAGGTAGGGTGGCCCGGGGAACCATCGTCCTGCCCAGAAGGGAGAGGATGATCATCGGGGTTGATGACACCGACTCCAAGACCCAGGGAGCTACCTGGACACTGGTTCACAACATCGCTCAGAAGGTGGATCGAAAAGAGGCCCGCTACATCTCCCACTCCCTGGTGCAGCTCTTTCCCGTGCCCACCAAGACCCAGAACTGCGTCTCCACCGTAGTGGAGTTCGCCTGTCTGCCGGATAAGGCGGAAGGAATGCTCTCCGAGTTCAAGGCCCTGCTGCGCAAGTATTCCGTCTCCTCCCAGACGGGGATGGCCGTCTTCAGGGACTATGATCCCTCCTCTCTGCTGCCCTTCGGGGAGAGGTGCAAGCGGGAGAGGGTCAGCTATGAGGATGCCCTGGATGCGGCAAGGGCGAACGGGGTGCAGATAATGATGAACGGCCAGGGGCTGATTGGAGCCATAGCTGCCCTTCCCTTCTGCGCCCAGCCGGATGAGTCGGTTCGGCCGGATGATTCGTTGAAGGCCTGAAGGGCATGAACGGCCTGCAAGCTGCTGTTCAGGCGGCAGAGGACGCCGCCGTGGCCGTGCGGACCTATGTGCCCGGCTATCCCATAACCGATCTGGCGCAAGCTCTCGCCTGCCAGATATCGGTCAATGAGAAGGTAGCCCTGGAGATTGCCCTGGGGGCTTCGGCCACCGGCCTGCGCTCCCTGGTGGTGGTCAAGCAAGTAGGCATGAACATCCTGGCCGATCCACTGGTCATTTCCGCAACACACGGCATCGGCTCGGGCCTTGTGGTCCTGGTGGGGGATGACTTGGGGCCGCGCGGCTCTCAGGCGGAGATGGACAGCAGGTTCTACGGCCCTCTCAGTGAGCTGCCGCTGCTCGATCCCCGCAGCCCTGGTCTTCTTCACGCCGCTCTTCTGGAGGGCTACACTCTTTCCGAGTGGCTCAGGATTCCGGTCATCGTCAGGGTGACCTCCCGTCTTCTCGCTGCCGGGGAGCGGTATTTGCCGTCCCGGCCCCTCCCGGTCACGGGGCAGAGATTTGAGATGGACAATTGGGAGCTGACGGCAAAGGGCCGTCACCAGAGGCACCATGATCGAATTATGGCCTTTGCCCAGGAGGCATCAGAGTCATCTCCTCTAAACCATGTAGAGATCATCGGGAGCATAGGGATCATAGCCAGCGGCTTTCCCGCCAGCCTGGCCCAGGGCCTGGGCGTCTCCCTGCTGGCTCCGGGCTACAGCTATCCCCTGCCGGACAGGCTGCTGCGTCGCTTCATAGACGGACATCGATTGATTCTGGTGGCCGAGGAGCCGGAGCCATTTCTGGAGAGCATGCTCTCCGCAAATCCCAAGATCAGGGGCAAGCTCACCGGCCACCTGCCCCGGGGAGAGCTGGAGCGCTCGGATATCATCCGGGCCCTGGAAAAATTGGATGGCCGTCCGGATAAGATGCCTCAGACATACCAGAGCGCAGCGGAGAGGGGATACCAGGGTGTCTGCCCGGAGTGCCCCTTCCGTGCTATCTTTTCTGCACTGGCAAAAGTGGATGTGCCTGTGGCAGGGGATGCCGGCTGCTCTATTCGAGCCACCAGGCCTCCTTTCTCCTCCGCAGATGTGGTCTACGGCCTGGGCTCATCGGCGGGCGTGGCCTCAGGCTTCGCCGGGAAGGGCATAGCTCTGATGGGTGACTTCGCCCTGGCTCACTCCGGTCTGGCGGGGCTGATCAATGCCGTCTGGCAGAGGCGCGATCTTCTGGCTGTGGTGCTTAAAAACGATGTAGCGGCCATGACCGGCTTTCAGGAGGCTCCCGACCTGAGTGCGGTTTTGGAGGCGCTGCTGCCCACCCGCTTTTTGGATCTGCCCGCCTACGAGGAGGAGGTGGAGGCGGCCATTCGGGAGGAGCTGGCCCGCAGGGGCCCATCCGTCCTGGTGGCCTGCGGCAGGTGCACTAAGAGGGTGGATGGCAGACAAAAATAAAGAAATTGTTCCCCTTTACGAATCCAATAGCCG
>NOLC01000222.1:0-4976 GCA_002256595.1 Methanosaeta sp. NSP1
GTTGGTCAATGTCACTCTGGCCCCGACCAGCCCCTGGCCGCTCTGATCCACCACCCTTCCCGTGAGGCTGAATGCCGTGGGATAGCCTCCCGGGGATACCAGCACAGTCAGATCATTGCTGGAGAGCCCAGCAACTTGAAACCGATAGAGATGCCCTCCCAGACAATTTCCGTAGGCCCCGCTTATTCTGTACCAGCCTGGCGCTATTGAAAGTTGACTGAATGCAAGGCGATCATAGTCGAAAAGCTCCAGGCCGCCTCTGGCGCTGACCCTGGCCCAGAGTACGTAGTCTTCCCCCAGCATGGCCGTGCCCTCAGTCAAAATCTGATTGCCCATCTGGATATAGAGCTGATTGGCCTGGCTTTTGTTCTCTTCTATCAGCAGCCCCTCTCCAGCCGGATCGGCCGGTTCCATCATCAGTCTGGAAGACATGGCACTGCCCATTTGATAGCCCTGCGGCAAGGCTGAATCATAAGGGCTGAGGTAATCGGGCATGACCACAGCTGCCTGGTCCGCGCCGTAGGCAGGTGTGCCCATGCCCTGGTAACCGCTCTGATCATATGTACGAGAATCACCCATGCCCTGTGAGGCTGCCAATCCCAGCCAGGCCAGACATAGGAGCAGCATAATTGATGCGGATCTGATCTTCCTCATATGCATATTTCCCGTGCATTAGCTGGCAGCCCGGACAGTTAAATATTATGGCCTTTTTTCTGCGGATAAAGGATCAGGTTCCGGCTGTCTCTCAACCATATTGCCGGCTCATACTCACATTTATAAATGAAAAGTGCATCCATGCCTTGAAGGGCTGCATAAGTCAAAAAAATAATAATAATTCAAGAGCTACATAAAATATAAATAAGAAAAATATGAGTTATTTGCTTAATATCAGAGGTATTGGAGGAGATTCATGCATCATATCAGGGTCAGTGGAGTCTGCCTGCTTATATTGCTAATAGCTGCGACTCTGCCATTTAATGTATTGGCGCAAGAAAGCAGCTCGACATCAGGGAGCGAGGCAGCATCAATCATTAGCCAGAGCCTGGCTGCCAAGACCAGCCAAGAAGAGAGCATATCTGCAGAAAAGGTCACCACGAAAAAGGGTCTAAAACCCCTGGATTCTACAGCTCAGACCGCTGCACCTTCGTCATCAGCCGCATCTGATGAGGCATCAAGCCCGCAAGCTTCCGCCGCACCTGTCGAGACCGAGACTGTTACCGATAGTGCAGAGATGGCCGATGATGTCGCTCCATCCGACGCTGCCACAGACGCGGCGATAGCACCTGCAGAAGAGACGGCGGTAACCCCGGATGAGATTGAAACTGAGACTGTCTCACCTCCTGCCGATGAAACCGAGATTGAGTCGGCGGAAATTACACCTGCAGAAGAGGCGGTGGTAACCCCTGATGAGATTGAAATGGAAACTGCCGAATTGCCAGCCAATGAAACCGATATAGAGCCTCCAGAAAATACCTCTTTAGTCGCTGCAGTTGCACCTCCTGAGAATGTATCTTTGGGAACAGAGGTCTCAGCCGACTCTAATGCCTCTGCAGCTGACGAATCCCTAAATGCTTCTTTAAATGAATCGGAGAATGCCACCGCGGAGGATGAAGTAGCAGAAGAAGATGAGAGCGAAGAAGGCAATGAGAGCGAAGAAGACGAGCCCGTCAACCGCATCTGGCGGGAGGGAGATCCTACAGACTATACCTGGAACTGGAAGAGCTTCTCCGGATTCTTCTATGACATGGAGAACGATGTGGGAACAGAGACTCTAAACGTTATGGTCCCCGAAGACGGCCGCACCATAGAGGAAGGCAATTTGGTTTACAGCACCGAGCCGGAGAATCTGGATTTCGAATACGGTGGGTGGGGTAACTATCAGGTTATGGGATTCATGGCTGAGAAGTATTTCGCGGGATACCTTGCCAGCGATCTCATCGATGATGACTATAGCTTCCTGGATGAGGGCCAGCTAAGACAGGTTCTCGAGGACAGCGATGACAGCCAGACCCTGGCCGCAGGATCAGCGCTCTCCCTGGAAGAGGGATATGAGCTGCAGATCAAGCAGGTCGACATCGATGGAGAGAAGGTCTATCTGGGACTGGTCAAGGACGGAGAGGAGATCGACAGCAAGGTGGTCTCCCCCGAGAGCAACCTGGATAGCTCCACATACAAATATGAGGTGGAGGTATCCGGAGAGGATGTGCCCATAATCATGGCCCACATTGAGAGCGTCTTTGCCAGCACTGAATCCAACCTGGTCACAGTTGACGGCCTCTTCCAGCTATCCGATACCTACGCCTCGGTTGAAGATGGCGATGAGTACGACAAGATGGAGGTCAAATCAGTGGACCAGAACGGCGTGCAAATGTCCAATGAAGACTCCATCAACCTCAAGGAAGGAGGCGAGATCAACATATTCGGCGAGGTTGGATTCATAGTGGCAGATGACGACGTTCTCCGCTTCGCTCCCTATGTAGACCGGCCCGGGCCACAGGAAGTCCGGGGCACAGTTATAGATCCATCTGAGAAAGAGGAATTCACCTGGGATGTCTATAATTTCGAGGGCTTCTATTACGACATCGACGAGGACGTGGGCACTGAGACCCTCACTGCCAGGATAACCGACCAGAAATCAATCGAAGAAGGAGACTTGCTTTATGTCACTGCTCCCCAGGCGGTTGATTTCGAGTTCGGTCGCTGGGGCAAGTATGATGTCATAGGCTTCATGGCCGATAAGTACTTCGCGGGATACAATAACCGGACCGAGTTCACTGATGACTTCAGCGCGATTGGTGAGAGCGAGCTGAGACGGGTTTTGGTGGACAACGACGACAGCCAGACCCTGGCCAGCGGATCGGTGCTCGCCCTGGAGGAAGGATATGAGCTGCGCATCAAGTCAGTGGATCTGAACGGAAACAAGGTCTATTTGGCCCTGAGCCAGGACGGAGAAGAGGTGGACAGCAAGGTGGTAACACCGTCCTCCGATCCCGGGGATGGATCCTCCAACTATCTCTACAAGGTGGAAATAGGCTCGGAAGAAGAGGTCCCCATAGTTGCGGTTCATATCGAGAGCGTCTTCCGCAGCACCGAGTCCGATCTGGCCACAGTGGACGGCATATTCCAGGTATCCGACACCGCTGTATCTATAGAGGAAAACGAGGTCCATGGTAAGATGGAGGTCCAAGAAGCAAGCGAAGAGGGAATCACCATGGAGAACGACGGCTCCTTCAGCCTGGCCAGGGACAAGACCATAGAGATCATGGAGAACCTGAAGTTCGTGGTCGCCGACAGCGATAAGAGGCTGTTTGCACCTGTGGCCTTCAAGCCCGGTGAGGGCATGGATATGATCGTCAGCGCGCCCGATGCCGTGGTCAATGCACCGGTCGACATCAGTGTCAAGTCCGACAACACTCCACTGGCCGGGGTCCAGATCCAGGTAAATGGCAGCTCCATTGGAACCACCAGTGTCACGGGATCGGTTACCTACACCCCAACCAGCGTAGGCACATACCAGGTCGTGGGCAAGAAGAAGGACTACAACGACGGCAAGGCCAGCCTGAAGCAGGCCAATGCCACATTGAGCAGCCAGTTGACCATCAATGCTCCGGCTGATGTGATCAAGGGAGAGAACTTCCTCATTGCCGTGGTCCAGGGAATCAACCAGACACCGGTGGAGGGTGCTGAGGTATCTCTGGACAACGTCAGCATCGGACTGACCGGCAGCCAGGGAACTTTAACCTATGTAGCCAACCTCACCGGCGAGCATACACTGAGCGCAAAGAAGGAGGGCTTCGATTCTGCAGCCAAGAGCATCACCATTGCCTCGTCTATAAAAGTCGTGGAATTGAAGCTGCCCGAACAGGCCTATGCCGGAAAGGAGATGAAGATATCCGCTGTGGTGAGAAATGAGGGCAGCAACGAGGACACACTGCCGCTGGATCTGCTGGCCAACGGAACCGTGGTAGAGTCAAAGAATGCCACAGTCAAGGGAGGAGAGAACTCTACTGTAGCCTTCACCTACAAGCCCCTGGAACCGGGATTGACGGAGTTGAAGCTGGCGGACAAGAGCCAGAGCATCAATGTGGAGCCGGCCAAGAGCAATAACAGGCTCATAGCTCTGATCTTGGTGCTGCTCATAGCCATTGGAGCCGGATATTATCTTTACTCTACCGGAGAGCTGGACAGCCTGCACAGGAAGATCAAGAAGATGATGCAAAGGCGATAGAAGCCTCGCCTTTGTACTTTTTTTTATTTTTTGACAGTTCGATGGATACCAATACCTTTAATATCATCTGATACTTCAAGCACCCTCATGCGGGCAGCCAATATGATCCTCATTGCACTCCTGCTCCTGCTCACCACCAACTCGGCCATCAATGCCATGCCCGACTCATTCTACCAGGCCATGAGCAAGATGAGACCGGAGAATACCATTTGCGTCAAAAACTACGATGCGGGAGCCAGCTTTACCGAGTCCTACCGGGATTTCGAGCACCTGGAACGGGAGACGGAGGTAGTGAGTCGATCCTACAATACCTCCAACAACCAGAGCGATCTCAGCAGAGGCAATGCCTCACTGGAGGTCCGCATGAGGTCTAATGTAAAGGGAAAGGCCCATATCGCCTGGCAGTCCAGGGACATACTGCCGGATCAGATGGGCCGACATGCCACCTACAGCCGTGCCAGCGAAGACCTGACCGGCGCCTTCAACATCGAGAAGTTCCTTCAGCTCTGGTCCAACAGCACACTGGGCTCCATGAGCACGGACTGGCTTGCCTGCAGCTAGCCCTTCCGGTCTTACTGTCCTTTTCCCTGATGTCTGCGGACCTGTGTTCTGTCTCCTTTTAGTCGCTTAATCAGCCCTTTCTCTCGAAAGAATCAAATCCTATTACATCTTTGACCGAGCGGAAGGAATGATCATGAAGGTTCTTGTCAGTGATTCATTGGCTGAGGAAGGCGTGAAGAGGCTTCAG
>NOLC01000222.1:4984-6640 GCA_002256595.1 Methanosaeta sp. NSP1
AGGGAATCCTAGTCCTAAATACCCCGGGTGGAAACACCATCTCCGCCGCCGAGCACACCATCGCCATGATGCTGGCCCTGGCCAGGAACATTCCCCAGGCCAACTCTGCTCTGCACAAAGGGGAATGGAACCGCAAGAAGTACACCGGTGTGGAGTTCTTCAATAAGACCCTGGGCGTGGTGGGACTGGGCCGGGTGGGTGCCGAGGTTGCGGCACGCATGAAGTCATTCGGCATGCAGATTTTAGCTTATGATCCCTTTGTAACCGAGGAGAGAGCCCAGCAGATGGGCATAACCCTGGCCGACCTGGAGACAGTGCTGCGGGGAGGCGACTTCATAACTGTGCATACTCCTCTGACCAATGAGACCAGAAACCTCATCGATGATGATGAGTTCAAGATCATGAAGCCCGGCGTGAGAATAGTCAACTGCGCCCGGGGCGGTATCATCAATGAGGCGTCCCTGGCCCGAGCCGTGGCGGAGGGAACTGTAGCCGGAGCGGCTGTGGATGTCTTTACCAAGGAGCCTCCCACAGGAAATCCCATGCTGGAGCAGGAGAAAATCATTGTCACCCCGCACCTGGGAGCCTCAACCGCCGAGGCCCAGGTCAATGTGGCCCTGGCCGTGGCGGACCAGATCCTGGCCATAGCCAGGGGAGGGCTGCCCACCAATGCCATCAACATGCCTGCCATCTCGCCTGAGACTTTAGCGGTGATGGAGCCGTTCATGAGCCTGGCGGAGCGGATGGGATCGCTGGCTGGACAGCTGGTAGGATCCGGCTTTGAGGCCCTGGAGCTGACCTACAGCGGCACCCTGTCGGAGAAGGACACCAGGCCGGTGAGCATATCGGCCATTATCGGCCTTCTCGGCTGCGTCATGGGTGACGGCAGCGTGAACTTCGTCAATGCCCAGAGGACTCTCAAGGAGATGGGAGTCAAGCTTTTGGAGAGCAAGACTGAGTCGGCAAACGGCTACAGCAATGCCATCACCCTCAAGCTGACCAAGGGCGGCAAGAGCACCATACTGCAGGGCACGGTTTCGGGCAAGGAAAAGCGCATCATCCAGCTCAACGAATATCATACCTACATCCCATCCGAGGGAGACATGGTGGTGGCGGTCATCGAGGACCGGCCCAATATCATCGGCCCCTGCTGCGTGGTTTTGGGCGAGGGCAAGATCAACATCGGCGGCATGCATGTGGGCCGCATAGCGGAAGGAGAGCCTCAGCTCATGGTCTTGAGCGTGGATCATATGGCCTCGGATGAGATCATGAAGAGGCTGAAAGAGGTGCCTGGAGTGGTCAGCGCCAAGATGGTGGAGCTGTAGAAAAAGAAGATCTTGATATGCAGATCTGAGGGGAGGGATTATTTATCCCTCTAATTTTACTTTTTTCAATAGCTTTGGCCTTTAACCTGTCATCTTCCCAAAGCAGATATCCCTCTGAACCTCTGCACCGCCTCGGCGATGCACTCGGCCACATAGTTTACATCCTCCTGGCTGTTGGAGCGGCCCATGGTGATGCGGAGAGATCCGTGGCACTCTTCCGGCTTGAGGCCCAAAGCCAGCAGCACATGGGAGGGCTCCAGCTTATGTGAGGAGCAGGCCGAGCCGGTGGAGACGGCAACGCCCTTGGAGTCCAGGTAGAGCAGGAGCGACT
>NOLC01000139.1 GCA_002256595.1 Methanosaeta sp. NSP1
TTTTTTTTTGCGCATTTTCCGGGCGAAAAATATATATCACGACAATTGACTATATACTCCGGGTGAAGGTCGTTAGATTCAAGTTAACACTCCATTCTGCCCTAACGGCTTTTCTTCCCCCCAATTGCGTGCCTTCCTGTTTCGGCTCGATACTGTTGCTTTATACAAAGCCCAGTAATATTTTTAACCAGATAAATATCCTAAATGCTGTTTAAATGCTTTGAGATGATGGTGATGGCAGAATTGCCAAAGCCGTATCCACCAGAAATGCCCCAATCACATTCGCCCCGCGCATTCCTCGATCTTATACCCTGCCGGAAAGCATTCTGTCTTTCATGGACCTCGAACTGCACCCTTCCGTCACCCTCCAGGGCAGGGCCTGGCATATCCTGGTGGCACCTCTGCCCATGCTCATCGGAGCCTTAAACCAGCACCTGGACCTGCAGAGGTTTGAGGTTCTCTATATCTGCGGCAACTACTCCCGGGTCCTGAGCAGCCTGGACCGCAGGTTCACTTCGCTACAGGTCAGGAGAGCCTTCACCGTCTTCCAGCTCATGACCGTCCTGGAGGATAGCCATCACAGCCTGCTGATCATAGAGCACGATCCGCTCCTCTACCAGGATGCAGAGGAGATGACCGAGTATGTCTCGCAGGCCATGAGGGCGGCGGCCAAGGAGAGCACAGTGCTCCTTTACTCCCCCTCAACCGATCCGTTTCTGGAGATGATGACCAACTATGCTGATAGAGTATTTTACTTTGGACGAGGGCCGGAGGCTGCGAGAAGGCCTTCTGCTAAGAGCTGTAGAAAGGCGCAGGATGCGGAAAGCCAGACCACCCTGGAGGCCTTCTGATGGGCCGCAGCTTTGAGAGCGTACGAATGGGTGCGGCAGAGGTCTCCGCCCGCTGGGCCAGAGCCGGCAGGGCCATGAAAAACGAGGACCAGGCCTATGCCCAGGAGCTGGCCGGCATGGCCAAGAAGCACTCCAGCGAGGCCTTTTATGCCCTGGATGATCCACTGGAGGCGGCGGTGTTCTCAGCCCTGATAGAGTTGCCTGGACAAGCTATTTTAAGCCCGAGCCGCCACTGCCCCGGCACCCCCGCCATCTCCGGCCCGGAATCATGCGCGGCACCTCCTTCTTGTATGCCGCATACTCCTCCCCGAACTGGTGGGCGAGCCTGCTCTCCCAGTGCATGGAGCCCAGGAAGAGATAGACTGTGGCCAGGAGGTAGACCGGCAGCATATTCTCAGTCATAAAGGGCGTCAGCCAAAGCAGAAGAAATCCGGAGAGCAAGAAGGGATCTCGAATCCAGCAATAGATCCCCTTGATGCCCAGGGCAAATGCCTGCGGGCCCTTTGGCCGTGCAAGCTGAGCCCTGATCAGGAATCGGTGCGGCGCATCCAGGAAGGCTCTAAGGGAGGCCAGGCCTATGAGAAGCTGGAGGGAGAAGAAGAGCCAGATCCAGGGGCTGGGGAGAACGTAAATCACCGCACCTGGATTGCGTACCAGCAGGCCGGCCAGGGGAAGGATGGTGATGGCTGCCGAGGCGGAGAAGAATACGGGATACCAGGGGTCCACACGGGAGCCGAAGTGCCTGCGAGCCATTTTCTTGACCGGCAGGCTGGCCAGAAGGCTGTGCAGGGCGGCAAAGCCGACCAGATAAAGTGCGGCATAAAGGGTGAAGCTATCCATTTAAAGAGGCCTCCTATATTCGGATATGATCAATTCCGCTATTAGCCAGTTATGGCTTCTCCCGGATTTGATAATCTTCCAGCATAGTCTCTAAACATCTTTTGAGCCTTCAGAGCGCTGATGTTCTTGTCCTTTATCTCCAGCATGAGGTCATATTCCAGGCCGGCGGTCTCCCGGACGAATCCTCGAAACTCATCTTCATTGAGGGATGGGGCATGCTTTCCCGGCCGCTCTCCCGGTGATTGGTTGCTGTAGTCCACCATAGCCAGCCCGTCTTCATGGCTCCAGGTTTTGCTGGCTGCAGAGATGGCCTGTGAAAAGCTCTCCCCGTTATTGCGGCACTGGTGGTGCAGCGAGTCAAAGACCACCGGAATTTGCGTCTTCTCGCTGATCTCCAGGCAGTCCTTGAGGCTGAAAAGCCGGTCGTCGTTTTCGACCACCAGCCTTTGTCTGATTGAGAGCGATAGCCTTCCGTAGTTTTCTATAAACCGCAGAGCAGCCTTCTTTTTGTCTCCATAGGCTCCTCCCACATGAATCTGTATCTTTGCCTGCGGCGAGAGGCCCATGACATCGAGCAGCCGGCAGTGATACTCGATCTCAGCAATGCTTCTCCCGGTTACATCCGGTCTCATGGAGTTGAGGACTATGAATTGATCGGGATGCATGGAGATCCTGAATTTATGCTCTGCGATATAGCTCCCGATTCGCCTCAGACGCTCTTTAAAGCGCTCTGCCCAGTCCAATCTGCATACGGGATGGGAGGCAAATGGAACCGTCTCCGAGCTGATGCGAAAAAACAATAGATCATGATCCAGATTATAAGCCAGAATCCTCTCCAGGCAGTCCAGGTTCTTTGCCACCGTCTTCTCCAGCCGCTCATCTGAATAGGAGGCCAGGCGGAAGGTATGGCTGGGGGTGCAGCCCAGCCCCAGTGCAATTGTGGGATATCCTATCTTCATTGCCGGCCTGTAAAGAGCTCCTCCCCCGCCCATTCGCATTGGGTGTCCTGGCACAGCTCCACCAGGTCCTCGGGGAAAGGCTGGAAGATGCTCTGATGGATGAGATACTCCTGGCTGTAGCCCTCAGCCCAGGAGTGGAGCATGGCCAGCAGGGCGCTGGAGGGGATCTTCTTGCTCCTGTATCTCTGGATATCCTGCAGGAACAGCTCCTTCTGCCGCGCAGTAAGATCATCCTTGAAATAGCCCATAGCATGAATGAAGACATCGGCCCTGGATGAGGCTCTCGGCGGCCTGGCCAGGGCTCTGGCCAGATGATCCCGGTATTGAGCCGAAAGATCGGTGAATCCCAGGCCTTCGCGGTTGGCCAGGATATTTCCCAGCATCTTCGTCTCCTTCTGGCTGTGGGCTGTGAGCAGGAGCTTATTGGCCTCGTGGAAACGGAGCAGAGATGATATTTTGCCCTCGCTTCTGGCCTCCCTGAAGGCGGCCAGGGCATAAAGCTTGGTCAGAAAGTGCTCCCGGATATTGAAGTTCCTTAGCCTCCCCTCGTCTTCTACAGAAAGGTCGGAAAAGCTGACCACCACTTTGCCTCCAAAAAAGCCGGGTGCCTTGGATAAGGCTCCGGATTTAGCGGCCTGGGAGTAGACCCGGATATCCTTCATGCCGCAGGAGGGAGAGCGGAACTTGAGTATGAATCCATCCACCTCCGGCAGGGAGGACAGGAATCCTCTGACAAAGTCGTTCATCCTCTCCGTCAGGTCCAGGCCGGTTGCAGGCTGGACCAGCCGGACAGAGCCTTCAACAGAGACCATCCTGATGGTTTCTCTAGGGGCGCCAAGGCCGATCTCCATCTCCGGACAGACGGGAAGAAAGTCTACATGGGGCTGGAGAGCCTTGACGAAATCGCTCGGTATCATGCTGCCGTCATAGCGGCAGTGGTCGAATTCTATGCACTTGCTGATGACGACCTTAGGCCTGGGGAATTCTTTCATGAAAATTCAGATCTTAATGGATGAGAGATATACTTAGACTTGGCGATAATGGCGTTGCTCCTCCGGATTGAGATCAGGCAGATAAGATAATGGGACTAATGGGACTCTCACTCAAACCGGAAGGCAAGCCCAATGATCTATCAAGACCGCACGCCTCCGAGAAAAGCTGATATAAACCGGACCACAATCGACCATTGATGAAAAATCCTTATGTTCATGGCTACCATTCCCAGGAGAGCGCCCGTCTGCAGGATCAGGCATCCACTCTGGAGGGGCTGCTGCACTGGGATACCAGCTTTGCGCCAGGATCTATTGTTCTGGAGGCCGGCTGCGGGGTGGGAGCGCAGACCGTCCCCCTGGCCAGAAACAGCCCGGGGGCCCTGATCATATCTGTGGACATCTCCAGCGCCTCGGCCAGAGAAACATGCGAAAGGGTGGCGCAGGAGGGGCTGGCCAATGTCAGGGTCATGCAGGCCGACATATTCCATCTGCCCTTCCGGGAGGCATCATTCGACCACCTCTTCATCTGTTTTGTCCTGGAGCATCTGCCCCGTCCGGTCGAGGCGCTGATAATTTTAAAGAAATTCATCAAACCCGGAGGAAGCATCACTGTGATCGAGGGAGACCACGGCTCTGCCTACTTCCACCCGGACAGCGCCGCCGCCAGGCGGGCCATAAACTGCCAGGTAGAGCTACAGAAGAGAGCCGGAGGCAATGCCATGATCGGCAGACAGATCTATCCGCTTCTCTCTCGGGCAAGCTTTTCTGGGGTATCCGTCTCCCCCCGCATGGTTTATGTCGACTCCAGCCGGCCGGAGCTGGTAAAGGGCTTTACCAAAAAGACATTCACGGCCATGATAGAGGGAGTTGGCTTGGCGGCAGTGGGGGCCGGGATAA
>NOLC01000145.1 GCA_002256595.1 Methanosaeta sp. NSP1
GAATACGGCATAGCCTACCTGCACGGGAAAAGCATTCGGGAGAGGGCTATGGACCTCATCTCCATCGCTCATCCCGGCTTTCGGCACCATCTCATAGAGGAGGCCAGGAGGCTGCATCTAATCTATCCCGACCAGGCCTTCATCCCCGGCATCAAGGGCGAGTATCCCCAGGACCTGGAGGTGAGAAAGACCACCCGGGCCGGTCTCGAGCTGCTGCTCCGCCCGGTCAAGATCAGCGATGAGCCTCTGCTCAAGGAATTCTTTTACTCCCTATCTGATGAGAGCATGTACCAGAGGTTCATCTCCGCCCGGAGGGACATCCCCCATGAGCTGCTGCAAAAACTGGTGGCGGTGGACTACTTCACCAAGATGGTACTGGTTGCGGTTATCGAGGAGGAGGAAAAGGAGTCGATATGCGGCATCGGCCAGTACGGCGTGAACCGGGACATGTACACCGCTGATGTGGCTTTGGTGGTAAGGGACGACTTCCAGAATAAAGGAGTGGCGGGAGAGATGCTGGCCTATCTGACCTTCCTGGCCAAGAGGCAGGGACTCTTGGGCTTCACGGCTGAGGTTTTAGTGGGAAACGAGCCGGTATTCAGGCTCTTTCGCAAGATGGGCTTTGATGTGAGCCGAAGAAATGAGGAAGGCGTTTACGAGATGAAGGCCATGTTCAGATAATAATTGGTCAGCACATCAAAATTTTATATTTCACATCATATACAAAGCTTCCCTCCCGCTCTGGCCTACATTCACTCCCATCTTTTCCGCTGCCGGATTGGCCTCTTTGATTATGCCTGCCAGCAAATCCTCGATGCTGGAGATGGAGCTGCCTTTAGACGGGCGGACCCTGGCTGCCGGGTAGCCGAAGCTATTCAGGGCTGCGACATCTATGGCCCCGCAGCCCACCATTCCCTTATCGGTGACAACAACGACCAGATTCACCGGTCCCAATGGTATCACATACCCACGGGCCTGCTTTCCGGCCAGATCGACAATTTCATGACCCATGCTATCCTCTTCTGGATTGTCTAAAGTTGCTTTGCATGTCATCACGGTTTTATATCAAGATCGGTCCGGGTCAATTACGCCTTTCCCTCGAGCCACTGACATGGTTTTTGCTCCTGCCGGCATTCTCTCGCGACCCTATGTAATATGGAGATTGCGTAATGATGGAAATGACCAGGCATATTCGAAGAGAAATGGCTGCAGGACCACGCATGAAAGGATAACCTGCATAGTAAGGATGAAGAATTTAAAGTAAACTTATTTTTATAATAATTCTGTTTCGAAGAATATTTATACGATTAAAGACAGATAGGAGTATGCCGCAAGATAAACTGTAGCCGATTAAGCTCCTATTGATATCAGTCTACTAATCAAGGAGCGCTTTGCGCCATGCGAAGTCTTCGGCATGAGCGTCATACACCTCATACAGTTCTTAAGTGAGTGCGGCACGGATAGCTTGTGTGCAGGCGATACGAGAGCAGGCATCTCATCACAGATGACATGTCCCCGTAAGACGGGCACTGTGTTTGGATTCCAGTGCTGTCTCGTCGTCGCTTGTGTGATGGCGAAAGGCAGGCTCAAGGCCCTCACTTCTGTGGGTGGTCCCCAAACAGGGCACTGTGGATCGGTGCTTGGCCTGCCCGAACCTCACAGCCTGTTTTCATGCTTTCTCCATTCTTTGCCCAAGCTTTGCCATTTCTTCATCGCATGATTCTTTGCCCCCTTTTGCAGCCTGGCTATGCTCAATGCCTGGCCCAGCCTCAATGCATGCTCGCGCCGATGCATTATGGAAATCGCTTCCTTCCTCCAAGGCATAATATTAAACCAAAGGAGGCATATCCAAAACTGAAATGTGGTGAGAATGGAGATGTCAAGCAAGGAGATCGAAGAGACCAGGGATAGGATTGTGGCCTGGCTTACTGAAGAAGGTCTGTTCAAGGAGCAGCTCAGGGAAGAGAACCTCTATTTTCAGATAGCTGCCGAGTATCCCGCCAAATCCGGCCGTCATCTGTCCGTCATTCAGCCCAAAGGTCATGAGGATATGGTTGTGGTTTTCAGCCGGATCAAGCTGGCAGATCAGCATTATCAGGCTCTGCAAGCTATGCCTCCCAAAGACCTGGAGAGGCTTATCTGGCATATGCGCTATGATCTGCTCTTCCGCGAATCCAGCTTCGAGATGGAGCCTGGAGGAGGCGACATGCGCAGCATAAGATTTGTGCGGGAGATCTACTATGACGCTCTCAGCAAGAACAAGCTAATGGAAGCCATCCGGGAGAACTTCAAATGCGAGCTGTATGTGGTCTGGAAATTCCAGGAGGTCTTTGGAGAAGGCCAGACCAGCCGGGTCTCCGGACCGCCGGAGCCCATGTATATTTGATCCGGCCAACCCGGGAAAAAGAGATGTGAATTCCGTCTTATTTAGGATATCTCATAGGTCAAGGTCACGCTGGAGGTTATCTCCATGTTGCCGGCCTGTATGGGCGTGGCCATGTCAAAGACAGCGCTTCTCGAATTGGCTGCCACATATCCATAGCCTTCGGAGATCTCAAGAATTCTCCCCAGAGTCACTCCTGCCGCTCTGGCAGCTGTCTCCGCTTTCCTTGCCCCATCCTCAATAGCCCGAGTCAAGGCCAGATCTTTTTGGGGCCGGGGGTCTATGAGCCCAAAAGAAATCTCTTGAATGCGATTTGATCCGGAGGATACCGCTGCATCCAGTACCTCTCCCACACCGGTGGTCTGGTTCAGGCTGAAAGTCACCATGTTGGTGGCTACGAACTCAGGGCTTTCAACAGTGATTTTAGAGCCGAATGGCTCTTCTTCCTGAGATGTGCTCAGGCTGTAGCTGCTGGTCTGAATCTCGCTTTGGTCAACTCCCGCAGCCAGCAGTGCGGCAATGGTCTCGTTCATCAGCCGGGCGTTCTCTGAAGCAGCCTTGGCGGCGCTGGCGTCCCGGGTCTCAACTCCCAGCACCACAGTCACCTTATCCGCTGGGGCAATGACCTTGCCCTCTCCCTGAACAATTATCTTGGACATATTGTCCTCCTGGCAAAAGGCAGAAGATGCTGTCAAGAGCATAATCAAAATCCCCAGAAAGAATATTCGAATCAGTTTCATAGAAATCCCCAAGACATTAGCTGGCCTAAAATGCTTTATAGATTTTGCCTGATGGCCTTCTCAGAATCAGCTTCAGGATTGGGAAAAATAGATAGAAGGATATCTTTTCAGGTCTCTTTACAGATCACATCTTCAGCTCGTATGTGACAACGACATATGAAGCAACATCCACCATTCCCGTCGGAGACAAATCGAAGAGACCTTCATAAAAGCCTCCAGGATACCCGTAATCGGAGATATCCACAACCTGGCCCAGGCTCAGGCCCTCTGCAGCAGCCATCTCCTCAGCGTTGGCCCTGGCATTGGCCATGGCCTTCTCCCTGGCCTTGGATTTTGCGGCGGCGGGATCGAACAGCCCATAGCCTGCCATATAAGCCCTGGCCCCGGCAGACTCTGCAGCATCCAGAAGCTCGTCTAT
>NOLC01000176.1 GCA_002256595.1 Methanosaeta sp. NSP1
CGGCAGGAGGAATGCTTACCGCCTACCAAAGTCTGATGCCGCCCTCGACGGAAGTCGGCCAGGCGGCAACTTTAATCGTATCTCTGACCAATAATGGCCCGGATTCCATCCTGGCAAAGGTTAGTCCTTCTCCCCCCGGAGTTTTCGCGAATGGTGGCGGAGAGCAGAGCCTGGAGCTATATCCTGGAATGACTCAGCAGTTTAGCTATACCCTAAACCCGCAGCAGAGCGGTAGCTACTTGATTGAGTCGTTCATCTCTTATGCAGAGGGCGGAGCCTCATGGCGCAGCCTCAGACTGCAAGATCCATTTACCGTATCCGAACTCCAGCCGGATCAGATAGGCCCAGGCGGCGATGCATTTCCAGGCCCCGGCGACAACTCAAATCCGACTGACAATCCTTATGATCTGGCGAGCAGCCTGATACCACGGGTCAATAAATAATGGTTTTTCTTTTTTTTAATTTTTAAAATTTTTATTCATCCTTCTTCCTGTCAATTCCCAGATCCCGGCGAGAAAAGAGGGCTTGCAGGTCGAATCCCCTCTCATTGATCGCCTCACGTCCACCCTCCTGCCTGTCCAGTATAGCCAGGGCCTGGACAGGACGGTATCCTGCCGCCTCTATGCGATCTACAGCCCGCAGAAGCGATGCCCCAGAGGTTACCACGTCCTCCACCACTGCCACCATGCTCCCCGGGAGCAGAGCCGGTCCCTCTACATAGCTCATGGTGCCGTGTTTCTTGGGCTCCTTTCTCACAATCAGGCCGGGCAGATTGCGGCCGTCCTGGTAGCTGAGAAGAGATACGGCCGAGACGATGGGATCGGCACCCAGGGTCAGGCCGGCCACGGCCTGGACATCGGGTCGGATCAACTGCAGCATCAGCTTGCCGGTGAGATAGGCCCCCTCAGGGCTCAATGTCACCCGCTTGCAGTCCATGTAGTAGTCGCTGGTCTTGCCCGAGGAGAGGACCACCGGCCGGATCTCCAGAGATATCTCTTTGAGCAATTGCAAAAGTCTATCTTTGTCGTTCAATTCCACATCGCCCTCTGCTTTAATAGCATTTAGATGGAAGGGTAATAACTTTTACTGAAGGGGCGTGCCTATAAAAAAATCATAAAAAGATCTACCCATCCATCATATTCTTTCCAGCCCTGCCCGGCCTCTCTTCCTGGCCGCACTGAGCCGCCTTTATGCCTGCCAGGCTGCCAAGCTCAGTTCCGTCCAGAAGAAAGAGACGGGCACCCTCCCAGTCCACCAGTGAAAGAAGCGGACCTCGCTTGTCCTCCACCGGCAGGTTAAGGGGCAGCCCGCCGCAAAGTGAATTGAATGCCGGGGCTACCACGATCTCATTTTCGGCATCCAGACTATAGTGCTTCTTGGCTGCCTCTCGAAGAAGGCGGCCTTTCGCCCAGACCGGGCGCGTAACTGGGCGGGCCAGGGGATCAGGCAGGCTGACTGCCGGATGCAGATGCCCCGCCACCAGGATTCCGGCACGCAGTATCTGCCCATCCGGCCAGGTATGGCCGTGGAAATAGCCCACGCCGTCGTGCACGAATCCGGAAGAGGGACGCATCTGAACTCCCAAGGGGGCCATATCTGCCAGGTCACCGTCATGGTTTCCCGGCACCACATCCACAGCCACCCTGGAAGCGAGGCGTCTCAGGAAGCAGGGGATCTCCCTCCTCTCCTGCCAGCTTGTGCGGGGAATGTTATGCTTGATGTCTCCCAGGAGCACAAGCCGGTCCGGCTTTATCTGGTCAATAAATCCGAGCAGCCGGCGGAGGATCTTCTCCGTCTGGCTGGGGATAGATATGCCGCAGAGCTGAAGCTCATGCTCCAGGCCCAGATGAAGGTCTGCCGCAACCAGTATCCTCTCTTCTCCCTCTGCCAGAAGAAGAGGAGCGTCGTAGACCGGCGAGATCAATATATGAGCCTCTGCATCTGATCCAGCAGCTCCTCCAGGCTGGAGGATATGCTATGGCAGGAGCATTCGATCATGAGGTTCACCCGCGAGCCTTCCATCTCCCCGGCGCGACGCAGGTCTGTGCGCAGGCCCAGGACCTTTTTTCCCTGGGAGAAAAAGAAGCCCACCTCCCAGGCCGTGCCGTCGTCCACCTGGGGGCCGTCCAGCAGAGATACCATCATCTCGGCCTCGCCTAAAGCCCTTAAATTGGCCTGGAAGATCTCCTGCATCCCGGCTGTGCAGGGTACGATCTCGTGGGGCCAGAGGACGCTGATGTCATCCAGCCGGTCCTCCAAAAAAGACTTGACCCGGCCGCCCCAGGCGATATCGGCCCGGCAGAAGAGGGAGCCGGAGAGATAGATCTTCTGCATTATGCGCTAGCCGCCTCAGCGAGCCGCTCGCGCACGAAATTCCTCTCCAGGCTGGAGAGGAACCAGCCCACCTTGGGGCCCTGGCGGTCGCCCAGAAATGCCAGGTAGATGGCCTGGAAGAATTTCTTGGAGTCAAGGCCCTGCTCCTTTGCTACGGCATAGACCAGGTCATGGATCTCAGCTGCGCTCTTGTCGTCCAAACGCTCTGCGAGGATGCCCAGGCTCTGCCGCTCCGATGGTGTAAGATTTTTAACCGCGGCTGGCAGCGACTCCTGGACCTGGAATTTGACATAGGCCGGTGCGTATTTGTCCAGCCAGGTTTGCACATTCCTGGCCCGGCCTATGATCTCCTCCCGCCTGGTGGTGATGTCGTAGCCGGAGCGCTTGAGTGCCTGGAAGAGCCCCTCCTGGTCTCCCCGGGCGATCTGGACTGCGGTGACCATGTGGCGGAAGGGGATCTCGAAGGGCCCGCTCTTGGAGACATTGGAGAGCTGTATGGCCCTCTCGTCTCCCTTCCTCTGGTCGTACTCGTCCACCAAGCTGAGCAGCGGCAGGGCTGGATCGAACTCGATATGCTTTTCCGGCTTGTTTCTGATGATCAGGTAGCGCAAAACCTCGGGCGGGACCACGTCCAGCATCTCCTGGATGGTGACCACGATTCCGGTAGAGCTGTGCATGGCGCCGACGCCTTTGAGGTGGATCCACTCGTAGACCATGGGGAAGGGTGCGGGGTAGCTGTAGATCTCCTCGCTGATGCGCTTACCGGTGTCGTAGGAGCCTCCGGCAGTGGCGTGGTCCTTGCCGAAGGGCTCCACGGTCACATGGAAGATAGGCCAGCGGGCCGGCCAGTCCACCCGCCAGACCAGCTTTCCCCCGCCGCTCATAGAGACTGTGCCGGAGGAGCCGCAGGAGCATTGGTAGTCCACCGTCTCCGCCTCCAGGTCGAAGCCTGTGACATGAGTGGTGTTGGTGCGCCCGCAGGAGGAGCAGATGGCATCAAAGGGGCTCCAACCCTCCGGAACATCCCGGCCCGAGACCTCCTTTAGGATGCGGGCGATGTCGTCTTTCCTTCGTAGCGCTGTCTTGATGGCCTCGTTGTATGCTCCTTCCTTGTAGAGCACATCGGCCCGGAAGACCTCGGGCTTGATTCCCAGCCGCTCCATGCTGGCTAGAAAGGGAGTCAGGAAGTGCTCGGCATAGCTGGCGCAGCAGCCTTTCGGGCAGGGTATTTCCGAGAGCGGCTTTCCTATGTGCTCGGTGAAGCTTTCCGGCAGGAAGGGGTAGAGTCTGCGCAGGCGGTCGTAGGTGTCGGCTATGTATATGAGCCGGGCCTCAACTCCCCGGTCCAGCAGGGCGCGGTAGACCGCCTCTGCGGTCATGACCTCGCGCATGTTTCCGATGTGCACGGGACCGGATGGGGTTATGCCCGTGGCGATGGTGTGGGGGCCGGAGCCTTCCAACTTTTCTGCGATGACATCAGCCCAGTGAATAGACATAGGCAAAAGTCGATGCTAAAAAGAGATATTAATCTTGTTGTTGCCGCCCGGATTTTGGATCTTCCTGATTATGATGCCCGGACTATGGTCCCGCTGA
>NOLC01000091.1 GCA_002256595.1 Methanosaeta sp. NSP1
CCTCAGAATCTAATTATGAGTGGACTGGCATGCTGTAGCGGACAGTAAGAAGAAGCTGAAATAAGCGCTTTACGGCCTGAGTAGGGAACCTGAATACCACTCTGATCCATGTAACCAACCATATCATGGTCAAGACGGATTATTCTCTGGCGACGGTTCACGCTGGGCCATACCGCCACCTTCCGGCCCTGGAATCACGAGGAGATCGGCTGGCAATAACCAGACAGGAGGTGATCACACTCTCACTCAGATCCCGCTCGAAAGATCTATACCATCTAAACCCCAACCGGATCCGCATGGACTACTCATTCAAGCGCGGCTTCAAGCCCGACATAGAGCGCATTCGATCTGTAGCGGCCGAGGAATTCGCCTCGGATATAATCGAGGCAGATGGCAAGCTTCAGTTCTCCTACGGGGCCATGAAGAGCATCTGTGTCCGGATCGAGGGCAAGAAGCTCAACGTCACCACGGAATCAGACACCAGCGCAAGCGACCAGGTCATATTGGACACCAACAAGCGCTTCAGGAACTTCCTGGAGAAGGCCACCGGCTACACCGCCAAGCAGAGGCTGCAGATGGCCAAAAAAGAGGTGGGCAAGTGAGCTGATTGACCTAGTTAAAATAGAGTCAGCTTTCCCTGCACAAACTGCTCCACCAGATCCTCAGCGTTCTCCAGATGCCAGTCCAGGATGGAGTTGATCCCGGCCTCAACCTCCGCAGTCATCTTCATATCGCTGCCGATCTGCACCCCGCGCAGCAACGGCTGGCTGATGGGCGAGCCAATCCTGCTCACCAGGGTGACATAGGCCTCAGCCACGCCCTCCATCTCCGCTATATCCGCCGCGGCCTTCTGAGCCATGACATTGTAGATCTTGCCCACATGGCTGACGGGATTCTTGCCCGCTATGGCCTCCATGGTCATGGGCCGCATGGGAGTGATCAGACCATTGCCGCGGTTGCCCCGGCCGGTGGCTCCGTCATCTCCCATCTCCAGGGAGCAGCCGGATACTCCTCAATGCTGCCGCTCTCCGCCCCGTATCCTCCTTCTCCCGGCTCTTTTTCAAACCAGGACTGTGCCTTCCTCTCCACCGCCTGCCGCACCGCCAGCTTGGCCTCTTCATACTCCTGCCTGGAGCCGATGAACCTTGAGACCATGGCTACGGCCACCACCAGGCTGATATGACCGCCCCGGCGCACGGCCATGAGCTTGATGTCCTCACCAGTTCCCCGGACCTCCCGGACCACATTCTCCAGGTCCAGGACGAGCCGCTCCGTCCGGCTGAGAGGGGCATATCCCACTCCGATGGAGGTGTCATTGGCCCCCCGGCCTATGAGGCTCTGGAGCTCCGGAGCACCCTGCTCCAGGCGCGGCTCCACATGGAACTGCTCCAGGCTTTTGACCGTTTTATGCAGATGCGAGGCGGCTGCATCCTCGATGATCTGCGAGAGGGGCTTATTCTGCAGCCGGCTGGCCCGGCCGCCCACCACCACCGAGGGAGGCTTCAAGATGCAGCCGCCTCCAAAGAGGGGGGCACTCTGGCCGGCGATTATCAGGACCTTGTCCACATTGTGATGCAGTATCTGGCCGGATTCCTCCAGGTAGTGCCGGCATAAAGAGCGGGAGATGGCTTCTGAGATGCCATCGGCCAGGGTGTCCGGATGGCCCAGGCCTTTTCTCTCCACCACCTCATATGGTGGCGTGAAGGGCTTATTAACAACTATCATAGTGATCCGGAATATATTAAGAGGCATTACAATTAGTATTTTTCCTAAATTGCATTTTTTTTGGCCCCGGTCTCAGGAATGAGTTTATAAGCATGAAAGGCCAAAACCCCTTACTTATATGAGTGAAACATCGGCCATTTCCGGTCAAGACAGCATCCAGGAGTCCTATATCAAGAGAATAGCTTCCCTGCAGTCCGACAACAAGAGCCTTGCAGATGAGCTGGAGACGACAAGAATGGAGAGGGAGGAGGTTAGAGCCAAGCTCTTCGAGTCTCTCATAGCCAACAAAAAGTATCTGCGGGAACTGGAGCGGCTGAGAAAAGAGAATCTTACCCTCAAGAGGATGCCTCTGTTCCTGGCCACGGTTTTGGAGATGGGGCCTGACTATGTCCTGCTCCGCCAGCACGGAAACAATCAGGAGTTCATCACCACCGTTCCCGAGGAGTTGCAGGAGGCCATCCAGCCCAACTCCCGGGTGGCAGTCAACAACTCCCTGACCATTGTGCGGGTGCTGGACCGCTCCGTGGACATTCGGGCCAAGATCATGGAGCTGGTAGAGGCTCCGGATCTCTCCTACGATCAGGTGGGAGGCCTGGAGAGCCAGATTCAGGAGATCAGGGAGACGGTAGAGCTGCCTCTGACCAATCCGGCCATCTTCCAGGATATAGGCATTGAGCCGCCCAGAGGAGTCCTGCTCTACGGCCTGCCCGGCACCGGCAAGACCATGCTGGCCAAGGCCGTGGCTCATGAATCCAGGGCCACCTTCATCCATATGTCCGGCTCGGAGCTGGTGCACAAGTTCATAGGAGAGGGTGCCCAGCTTGTCCGCGATATATTCCAGATGGCCCGGGAGAAGGCACCCAGCATCATATTCATTGACGAGATCGATGCTGTGGGAAGTATTCGCACCCATGACGGCACCACGGGAAGCGCTGAGGTCAACCGCACCATGATGCAGCTTTTGGCCGAGATGGACGGCTTTAGAACCCGGGGCGATATCAAGATCATCGCCGCCACCAACAGGATAGATATCCTCGATCCGGCCTTGCTCCGTCCCGGACGCTTTGACCGAATCATAGAGATCCCCATGCCCTCCATCGAAGGACGGCAGAAGATCCTGGAGATCCACTCCCGCAAGATGAAGAAGGAGGAGGATGTCGATATGGACGAGATCGCCAAAGAGACGGAAGAGGCAAGCGGAGCCGACCTCAAGGCTATTGTGGTGGAGGCAGGCATGAATGCCCTGCGCAGAGGGGCATCTGTGGTCTCCAGAAGGGACTTCGATGCGGCGATCGGAAAGGTGCTGGGAGACGAGATCCAGGGATCGGAAGAGTCTCTGAGGATGTTCTCCTAGGGCATTTATCGGGCTGCATAAGCCCCTTTATTCTATTTTAGCATTCTCTTTTAGAGCCACCAATAGCTGGACATGTCAGGCAAAGAGAATCACCTTAAGCCTATAGTCTCTAAAAATAAGGCGCTTTCCCATCTGATCCCGGCCAAAGAAGGGCAAAAGGATTAAAATAGGGAATTGCTCAACCTCCCCGAGAGGTGAATCTTTTTGTTTTTAGTAGGAGAGGCTCTCATAGGAAAGGAGCCTGAGATTGCTCATATCGATCTGATCATAGGAGATAAGGAGGGGCCGGTGGCCACGGCCTTTGCCTCCGGACTCACCCAGCTCTCGGCAGGGCATACCCCGCTCTTGGGAGTAATCCGGCCCAATCTGCCGCCCAAGCCGTCCACGCTGATAGTCCCCAAGGTTACAGTCAAGAATATGGAGCAGGCGGCCCAGATCTTCGGCCCGGCCCAGATGGCTGTGGCCAAGGCTGTGGCCGATTCGGTGGCGGAGGGCATAATTCCGAAAGACAGGGCAGAGGAGCTATTGGTCATCGTGTCCGTCTTCATCCATCCCCAGGCCAAGGATTACGATGCCATCTACCGCTACAACTACGGGGCTACCAAGCTGGCCCTGGAGCGGGCCATGGCCGGGTTCCCGGATGTGGATCTCATGCTCTACGAGAAGGATCGCTCCACTCATCCCATCATGGGCTTCCGGGTGACCCGCCTCTGGGATCCGCCCTATTTGCAGGTGGCCTTTGATCTGGTGGATGTGGCCGAGGTGCGCCGGGTGCTGGCGGCTCTGCCGGAGAGCGACCATATTCTGATCGAGGTGGGAACGCCCCTGGTCAAGATGCTGGGCATAAGCGTGGTCAAAGAGATCCGGGCCATCCGGCCGGGAGCATTTGTCATACTGGACCTCAAGACACTAGATACGGGCAACCTGGAGGTGCGCCTGGCTGCGGACTCCACTGCCGATGCGGTGGTCATATCCGGCCTGGCTCCCAAGAAGACTCTGGAGCTGTCCATACGGGAGGCCAGGAAGACCGGCATCTACTCCATCATAGATATGCTCAATGTGCCCGATCCCCTGGCTGTCTTGAAGGGCCTGGAGGTTTTGCCGGATGTGGTGGAGCTGCACCGGGCTATTGATATGGAGAAGAGCGCCCACGCCTGGAGCAATATAGGCGAGATCCAGGCCTTGGCCAAGGACGGCCGCAGGCTTCTGGTGGCCGTGGCGGGAGGCATCCGGGTGGACACCGAGGCTGCGGCTCTGGCAGCCGGCGCCAACATACTCGTCGTTGGCCGGGCCATCACCCGCTCCAAGGACATTCGCGACATGGCCGAGCAGTTCCTCACGGGCCTGAAGCAGACCGAGATCGACCAGTACCGGGTCATGACGGACTTCTGAGGATCTCAGAATCGTTGTGATCCTCTGTCCTCTTTTTTAATTGCGGAAACATTTTGTAAGTGAGGCTACAC
>NOLC01000066.1 GCA_002256595.1 Methanosaeta sp. NSP1
CATCTCCATAATAGCCGCCTCCTCCGCCCTGGGAGAGGATTGGTGGAATCCCTTCCTGCTGGGCGGCCTGATGGGTGCCCTCATCTTTCTGGTGGCGCTGCTGCCCGGCTGGGTGGCGGAGCAGGATCCCTGGCAGAAGATCTGGGCAGCTCGCGACGAGAGAGCGGCTAAGAGGGGCCTGTTCCTGGGAAGCGGCCTCCTGGCGCTGGTTTACCTCTGCTGCTTTATAACCGCCATCGGCCTCTCTGTGCTCTACCCCCGCCCGGCGGGAGAGGTGGAGGCGGAGATGCTCTACCTGCGGCTTATAAGCGACAATGTATCTCCGGCGCTGCTGGCACTGCTGTCCATAGGCTTTGCCGCTGCATCCATGTCCTGCACCGATACCTTCGCCACCTCTGCTGCATCCTGCATATCCCGTGACCTGGTGCAGCGGCACCTCTGGCCCTCCGCCACCATGAAGCAGATGATAGCAGTCAACCGAATTTTAGTGGTGGTCATGATCGCCATATCGGCGGCGATAGCCCTGCATGCCAGCAGCATCGTCGATGCCGTGATCATAGCCACGGTCATAGGCACCACATCCTACTTCTTCCCCATCATCGGCGGACTGTACTGGCGGCGGGCCACCCGCTGGGGAGCCATGGCGGCGCTGATCGTGGGAGGAGGGACCCAGATCCTGCTCATCGCCTATGAGCAGTTCTGGCTGGGACAGCCCCTGGACAGCATCTCCCCCTATCTCACCGAGCACGGGGTGCTGGTGGGGCTATCCCTTTCCGCCCTCTTCTTCGTGGGCGTATCCCTGGCCACAAAACCGGAGCCAGACATCAAGCTGGCCCCCTTCTTCCCCGATATAGCCGAAAGGGTATTTGATCGCATTCTCCCCCAGGCGGACCGAAGTGGATCCAGCTATATGGCAGTCTCATCGCGCATAGAGGAAAAGATAGCAGGAGAGAGATCTCATCTCGATTTGGCCATAAAGCATTCTCCGGCCCAGGAGGGCGAGGATGGGCAGCTTCCCTGGGAGACGCTGGTGAAAGGGCTCAAGGAGAGATATCCCCTCTGGTTTACGCCTACGGGAAGCCATATCGTCTACCGCCTCTCTCAGGCGGATATGCTCTCCTGCGTCAAGATGGTGCGCGGCGACGATAGCCATATCTGGCTCTCAGCCGAGCCCAGGCTGGATCGATAAGAAAAGCGAGATCGGCAGTCCAGTGCAGTGCGGCGGATTTCTGCCGGAGGCGGGAGAGCTGCAAAAGATGCTTGCATCTGCCAGGCTGCCTCAGACATTGGTTGATATCCCCGAGCGCATCATCCTCTGCCGCACCAGCCTGCAGAGGATCTACTCGCCCTCCGGGAGCTTTAAGCAGTTTCCTGTGGCCGGCCGGGTTCTTGACCGGCGGGCCTTTGACCGCCATCTGGCCCATCGTGCTGCCGTTTCAGGAGCCAGGATCCTTCCCGCCACCCGGGCCAGATTGATTGAGGGGCAGCTCCATCTTTCCGGACGCTTCAGAGGGCTCGTCCGGCCCCAGGTCATAATAGGGGCTGACGGCCCCCACTCCATGGTATCCAGGGCTATGGGAAATCCGGTGCAAGAGACGGGCATCTGCCTGGAGTACGAGATGGTGGACGTGGATATAGATCCCCATGCCGCAGAGATGTACTTCTCAGCCCGCTTTGCCCCGGGGGGCTATGCCTGGATCATACCCCTGGGCCGGGACTGCGCCAATGTGGGGGTGGGCGTCAGGGCCTCCTACCTCTCAGGGCAGCGGCTGCCTCAGATCCTGGATCGTTTCATCGCCGAGCATCCCGTTGCCAGGGAAAAGCTGGCTGGGGGCCAAGCAATAGCTGTGATGAGGGGGGCGGTGCCGGCCGGCGGAAGCCCTCCGGCCATCTGCAAGGAGAGCTACCTCTTGGCCGGTGATGCCGCCGGACAGGTCATGGCCACCAGCGGAGGGGGCATACCTCTTGCCGTCCTCGGCGGCAGGATCGCGGGCGAGACGGCGGCAGGCTATCTGCAGAGAGGGGAGCCACTGAAGGACTATCCCTCGCGCATAGGCCGGGAATTCGGAATACAGCTCTCACGATCGGTTCAGATCAGAAGGATGGTTGATGTAGCTATGAAAAGCGATACTCTCATGAACTCCCTCTTCGCCGCTTTAAGCCCCACCCAGATGAAATCGGTTATGAGGGCCCAGATTCCTGAGATCTTTCTCTCTCGCGCATGGGGGGGAGAGGAGTCTTATCAGCAGCGCTGATGGGATAAAACATCCACCGGCGCATATTGCTTTTTGATTTGCGGATGAGGCGCAGAATAAATTCCATAGCCGGGAAAAAGGACCTCGGCCGTGGGGCAGAACGAAAAAGAAGCAGTGGGACGGCCAATTGCTCACGGCCGCCTTTTATTCCTATTCTTCCTTGGGGGCCTTGCCCAGCAGCTCTTCTATGGACTTGGATCCGGACTCTACAACCTTGACATTTATCTGGCCTACATCGGAGGAGATATCCCTTCCATGGATGCTCATCCTCTTCTTCTTTCCTTCAGCGGAAGGATGGTAGCCCACTCCTTTGGAGAGCAGGACCTTTCTGCGTTTGGTGCCAGGAAGATCGGGTCGCATGGGGAACCCTTCGCGATCGCTGCCTCCGGTAACCTGGATCGAGTATCCGGGCATTCCCAGGACATCGCCCTCGATCTTGTCGCCAATCTTTTTCCCCAAGAGCTTGCTTGCTCCTGGATCCTTAAGCTCTACCTGATACGCCTTGCCGCTTTGGGGATCTGAGACTACAACTCTAAAATCCATAATCGTTCCTCATCAAAGTGAATGTGACTTTCTGTCTTGAGATCGATGCTCTATAAAACCTTAATCATCTCAGATTGCAGGTCGAAGCATAGTCCACAAGAATGGAAATGGGTGCCGTCCTGATCCTGGCCCCAATCTCTTCCCCGGCCACGACCCCATTTACCCCGGCATAAAAAGCTATCCCGATCTTGCCCGGGCCAACCGGACAGCCCAGCAGGGGCTCGGATTCCTGGCCGATCTTTATCAGCCCCCCAAATCCCGCGGCATGAAACTCATCCAAGAGCTCCCTGACCCGCTCTTCAGCTCCCGCAGGCACCTCTCTAACATTGGCCAGGACGGTCCCGGTGCCACTGGATATGGCGGAGGAGATGCTGGTGGCCTTGCGCCTCATAAATACCCGGATGGGATCCAGAGAAGATCCGGCATAGGCTATGAGATCCATAAAGCCGACCGTCTGCCCCTCCCTGACCTGCGCCAGTCCCGCGAAGCTGGTCAGGACGGGAATGCCCCGCTTCAGTAGCATGCCGTCCAGGGTGATGCTGCAAATGGTGGCTATGCCCAGTGACCCGGCAGGGACCTCCTGGCCGCCCAGGCTCTCTCCCGCCCTCAATATGAGCCCCCGCCGGCTTATGGTGTATCCGGCATCCCAGGCCCGCCCCATCATATCCAGAATCTTTTCTTCGTCGGACTCGTCCACCAGGCTGGTATTGGCGATCACATCTCCCCTGCCGGTCTGGGGATCGAAGCTGGTTCGAAACATGTACTCTTCGATCCTGGTGTTGACAAAACCTATTCTATCGCCAACCAGGGCACATCCCAGCTCCCTGGATCCCAGAGGAGTGAGCACCCGGCCGCTGTAGCCCACCTTCCTGGTAAAGCCGAGACCGTCCAGGATGGTGAGGTTGTAGCGCACCGCCCTCTCTCCCAGGTCGTAACCCCTGCTGCTCAGGGAGTCGGATATGGCCCTGGCTCCCACCGGGCAGTTTGCGCTCTCTATGACCCTCAGAATCTCAATCAGCCTTCGCTGGCTCACATGCTCCCTGGTAAGAAGCTTCATCTCCTGAAATCCTCCGGGGAAGGCCATATATATGTTATGCGGACACAATAAGGCGTTGCACCTGTCCTGGCCGGTTCTATGGCCGGAAGACGGGTGCAAGGCAAGAGCCAGCAAAAATCAGTCCCGTGGGGTAGAGGTCAATCCTGAGGGCCTTTGGAGCCCGCGACGGCGGTTCGAATCCGCCCGGGACTATTGGCTCTTTTCCCTCCGCCAAAAAGTCATCGGAAATGTAGATATATCCGAGCAGATTATGGGAGGAGAGCCGGTCGCATTTCTGCCCGGCATGGTTATCGCTCCGGTAGTGTAGTCCGGCCAATCATTTCGGCCTTTCGAGCCGAAGACTCGGGTTCAAATCCCGGCCGGAGCATCTTTTCTAAAGCCTTGTCTGCTCTGATGAGAAAAGCCGACTCAATCTCGCCGCGAATGTGGCAGGAGTCGGACGGATGCAAAAATTTAGCATCGCTCGGGGTGATAGGCTCGATAGATATCGATTAATCCCAAAACTTTCGATATATTTATATTCAATAGAGGCAAATATCCATATTGTGCCTGAGCAAAATACTCAAATATTAGTCGAGATGCATGAGGTTCAGGTACTCCACCAGATGAAGATTCGATATCCCGGATTTTTCGGGCAGGCATGGATTAATTGCATGCGGATCTTCTGATGGTGGTGCCAAGGATCTGAGCCATAGAG
>NOLC01000228.1:0-3515 GCA_002256595.1 Methanosaeta sp. NSP1
GGCCAGAAAGCTGGCTGCGGCGGGGGAGAGCCTGGTGCAGATCGCTCCCGCCCTTCTGCACAGCCGGGCCTCGGAGCAGATGCTGGCCATAGCCAGAGTGGGCATGCTGGATAAAGTGCTGGGCTATCTGGTAACCACAGACAAGAGCGTTCATTTCGTTCGGCCCGGAATCGCCTGGGATAGTGTGCAGACAGTGCCGCTGGATTTGATCGACGACGTGGAATATGTGGATGAGTTTCACAACAATACCCTCAAGATCCGGGTGGGGGAGAAAGCGGAGAAGATCACCTTTTATGAGGACCAGGATGGAATTGGATTCTATCGATATATAAAAAAGGCCTGCAACCGCAATTGAAAGGGGAAAAAACCATTGGAAGTATATTGGCTGCAGCAGTTCCAGGGGTCGCTATTAAAGTTATAGCTCTTCCAGCTTTTCCACGCCCAGCTTCTTCACCTTCGGCTTCCAGATCTTGTTCGGCATCCAGGCAGGCGCTCCTTTCGGTTTTGCCACCTGGACTCTCTCGCCCTGGAATATGTGCACCCTCTTGGTGCCCCGCTCTCTAAGTCTTATATCCGTGATTCCCCGGTTGGCTGCCTTCAGCGCTGCCTGTCTTGGCTGCTTTCCGGTGAAGACGCCTATCTCATTGCCCTTCTCGTCCCTGAGGGCGAAATTTCTTGTCTCGGCCATAGAATTCCCTCCGCACTTCCCAGCCTATTTGAATGCTCAGGTTATTGTTATACCCAATGCTATTATATTAATTTTATCCATATGACAAAAGATACAGCCGGATTTTTATCTCCGAAAAGCGGATAAGTCCGCCAGAGGCCGCCAAACTGGTGAATAAGTCTATGGCCTGCGCAGAATCGAGCTTCTGGCCGATATAATGAAATATGTTAAAAAGTATGATGCCTATTCTTCCTCCAGCCGGCAGAAGCTGCAGCTATGATGCCATATGGGCTCGGCATGAATGTAGACTGGAGCTTCGCTTTGATAGCGGCCGGCCATCATATCAGCCACGAACTGCCGGATATCCTCTGCCGGCATCCCCAAGGGCTTGATCCTTCCCACCTCACGGCCGTGAACTCCGTGGTGGCCCTCGGTCCGGTCCACAGTCATGACTGCGTATTCGGGCTGATCCTCGCTCTCCCCATCGCCCAGGTAAAGCAGATTTCCATAGTAAAAGCCGTAGCATGTAGGCCATTTGTGATTGGTCATGGCCTCGATCAGGTCCTCCTCTCGATCCAGCTCCTTGAAGGAGAATATGCGGTCGGGATGTATCATCTTCTTCACCTTTGCAGTTGCTATCCCTTGCCATTTCAGGCATTAAATAGTTTATCCGAGAAGAACCGGCAAAGGAAACCGGCAAGTTATTTAAGACAAGATCTCAATTCCAAGCCATGATCTTCCAGATCCTGGATGCCAATTACACCTACGACTCCCAGAGGAGTCCTCTGGTGCAGCTCTTCGGCACCACCGAGGACGGGGAGAGCGTAACCTGCCGGGTGGCTGGCTTTCGTCCCTACTTTTATGCCCGGGTGGAGGAAAGGCTCCTGGAGAAGGCCGCCCTTGATCTCAAGGCAATGGGGCTGGATGTGGAGGTGGTGCAGCGCTTTGAGCCCATAGGCTTTCAGACCACACCCAAGAAGATGCTCAAGATCACCACCCACGACCCCAAAGAGGTGAGAAGCCTCAGAGAGAGGGCCAAAGAGGTGGAAGGTGTCCAGGCGGTATACGAGACGGACATCCTCTTCAAGAACAGATTTCTCATAGACTGTCATTTAGGGGGCATGAGCTGGGTGGATGCGCCACTGCCGGAATGGATAGCAGGCCAAAAGGCTGCCCCGGCGGGATCGCAGTCTGCATCTTCCTATGCCTGCCCTTTGGTTGATGTGCAGTCCCTGCGAGCCGTGGAGCATGAGGCCAATGCCCCGCTGCGCTTCATGAGCTTTGATATCGAGTGCCTGCCGGACCAAGGAGAGATGCCGAGGCCTGAAAAATCGCCGGTGATCCTGATCAGCATGGCCTTCTTCCCATCCTACCAGGACAGCTCCGATCTGGTGCTTGTTGGAAAGGAGATCGAGTGTACTCGCCGGGATACCATCTCCTGCAGAGATGAGTACGACCTTATCTCCAGGTTCTTTTCCATCATCAGAGACTACAACCCGGACATCCTGGCCGGCTACAACTCCAATGAATTCGATTTTCCCTATCTGGCGGAGAGGGCCAGGCAGCTACGTCTGGATGCCAGGGTGGCCCGGGACGGCAGCTCCTGGTACATCAGAAAGATCGTCAGCCGGACCGATGTCTCCATAACCGGCCGGGTGGTGGTGGACCTTTTGCCCATCATCCGCTCCACCTACAGCCTCAAGCAGTACACCTTGCGAAACGCCGCTGCCGAGCTTCTCAAGATGGAGAAGCATGATGTGGACCCCAAGGAGATCGAGTCCCTCTGGGCGGAAGGTGGGGAGGGCCTGCGTCGCTTCATCAGCTACTCCCGCCGGGACGCCGTTCTGGCTCAGAGCATGCTTCTCGACCTGCGGCTGATGGACAAGTACGTCGCCCTATCCCGGGCCAGCGGATCGCTGCTCCAGGACATAGTCAACGGCGGCCAGTCGGGGATGGTGGAGAGCCTGCTGTTGCGCCGCTTTCAGGAGCGTGGGCGGGTGGTGCCTCCCAAGCCCGATGCCGATATCTCTGAAGAGAGATATGAGGAGAACGAGGAGCTCAAAGGTGGTGCTGTCCTGGTGCCGGAGAAGGGGCTGGTGGAGGATGTGGTCATCCTGGACTACAAATCCCTCTATCCCACCATCATGATGGCCCATAACCTCTGCTATTCAACCGTTTTAAATCGCCCTGATCTTCCGGAGCAAGCTGCAGGAGCGCAGGATTCGCAGATAATAACCGCACCCTCGGGAGGCAGATTCGTCTCGTCTGCCGTCTCGCCGGGAATCATGCCTGCCGTTTTGCGGGAGCTTTTGGAGCAGAGGACGGCGACCAAGAGGCTGATGAAAAAGGCGGGCGATGAGGAACGCAGCTTTCTGGATGCCAAGCAGTATGCCATGAAGATACTGCTAAACAGCTTTTACGGCTACTCCGGCTATGCCCGGGCTCGCCTCTACAGCCTGGCTCTTGCCAATGCCGTCACCTCCTTCGGCCGGGAAAACATCCTTCGCACCAAGAAGATCATAGACGATATCGGCTCGGTCTATGTACTGGATGGAGAGGTGATATTCAAGGATGCCCTGCCCTTCGGCAAGGCAGCGGAGAGGTGCGTTGACCTCTCTGTGGTCTACGGGGACACGGACAGCGTCTTTGTGCGGATAAAAGCCGCCGGGCCGGAGACAGAAGCCATATCTCTGCAGGACGCCGAACTGATAGGCAGAAAGATTGCTGAGACGGTCACCGCCTCGCTTCCCGAGCCCATGGAGCTGGTATTCGAGGCCTTCGCCCGGCGGGGTATCTTCCTGGCCAAGAAACGCTATGCTCTCTGGGTATTCGAGCCGGCTGGCGACCA
>NOLC01000228.1:3525-5338 GCA_002256595.1 Methanosaeta sp. NSP1
AGACCCTCAATACCTGTCTGGAGCTGGTTTTAAAGGAAGGAAAAGTGGACGAGGCTGTGGAGCATGTCCGGAATGTGGTCCTGCGGCTCAAGAGTCTCGACCTATCCAAAGATCCGGGAATACTGCAGGAGCTGACACTAACGCGCCGCTACACCAAGAGCCCTGGCTCCTACAAGAACAAGCAGCCTCATATCCAGTTGGTGGAGAAGATGAGAGAGCGGGGAGGCAGTGTCCCCGGCGTGGGAGACCGGGTCCCCTTCGTCATAGTCCAGGGAAGAGGGGGCAAGAAGAACCGGGAGCTGTTTGTGAACCGGGCGGAGGATCCTGCCTATGCCCTGGAGAAGAACATGCCCCTGGACACTGATTACTATGTGGAAAAGCAGATACTGCCCCCGGTGCTGCGCATCTTCGAGAGCTTCGGCGTCGGACGTGACCGGTTCTGCGCGGGCAGGGGACAGAGCAGCCTCTTTTCTTTCGGACCGGATGCAAACAAATCTCCCAGGCAGAAGTCTCTCTCTGATTTTTAAGGCGTGGCCCGGTTTTTCGCCATTTGCATGGCCGAAAGAAACTGAGCCCATCGGCATTGCGGCTGTCCTATCTTAAAAAGAGCCAGTCTTTTATATGAGGAACCACTTTACCGAGAGCCATGGATCAGGGGAAGAGGAGCGAGCAGGTAGAGCTTATAGCAGTCGTCATCCTCGGCCTATTGCTGAGATTTCTGGGAGGAAGAGCCTCCCTCACTGAAAAAGGAATCCTGCTGCCGGGCTATGACGAGTTCTATCATATGCGCAGAATTTTATATACGGTACAAAATTTTCCAAATACACTCTGGTTTGATTCCTATCTCAACTATCCTCACGGATGGGAGAATGTATGGCCGCCTCTATACGATCAGATCAGCGCTGCCTTCTGCCTGCTTTTGGGCCAGCATACCCGTCCGGGCGTGGAGATGGCAGCATCCTTTGTCCCCATTATCATCGGCACCATAGCCACCATAGCAATCTATTTCCTGGTCAGAGAGGTCTTCGATCATAGGACTGCCATTCTGGCCAGCTTGATGACCGTCCTGGCTCCCACTTATCTCCAATATACCCGTTTTGCAGCTATGGATCACCACAGCCTAGAGGTGCTGTTCCTCATATCTGCTCTGCTATTCCTGATCCTTGCTCTTTGCGGTGGTGGGAGGAGATATATTTTTGCGGCTCTGGCAGGATTGTCCATAGCTGCTCTGGCCTATACCTGGCATGGGGCAGTGCTTTACCTGGCGGTAATCCCGGCATATGTCGCAATTGACATGACCATGGCGCTCAAAGAGAAGAGGCAGTCGCAGGAGACGGCGATGGTTATGCTGCTGGCTTTGGCTGTAGCGATCATTTTCGTCCTGCCTTATCGCAATGCTCCCTGGCTCTGGCCCTCCTTTGTGGGAATTGCAGCTATATTTGGGGCAACAGTCATAATATCTACCCTCAGTTATCTCATAGCAAAGAGAAATATGAGCTGGAAGGCATTTCCCCCCAGCGTCCTCCTCGTCTTCCTGATATCTATTCTGATCTTTTCCAGCGGACCTTTCGGAACGGGTGAACTGATTCGAATCGGCCTGGGTACATTATGGGGTGGGGAAATGGTGGGAAAGATATCAGAGGCTGAGCCGCTCGTCTATGACTGGCTTACATTCAAGCAGGTGGCGTTCTCCGGGCTGGGATTAAATCTGCTCTTTACTCTGGCTGGCCTGGCCGTTCTATTGAACTCCATCATAAGGAGCCAGGGGTGCAGAAGGCAGGGAAGGATTATCTTGCTGCTGTGGGCGGCGTTT
>NOLC01000228.1:5364-6064 GCA_002256595.1 Methanosaeta sp. NSP1
TTTGCTATTGTTCTCACCTTCGGGCAATTGAGATTCCTCTATATGTCCACCATTGCCATGGGGATTTCTATAAGCATACTCTTTTTCCACGTCCTGAATCTGATCAAAGAACGACTTGGAGAGAGCAATCCCAGGATGGTCCTGCCGGCGATCCTAGTCCTATTTTTGGTTCTGACTTTGCCTACAATTGCCGAGGTGGTGTATGCCGTCACCTATAGCGATCCCATGATCAAAGGCGATTGGCAGGAGTCAATGGCCTGGTTGAAAGAGAATAGCAATGCCACCAGCTTCTTTGATGCACCGGAAAAGACTCCTGAGTACAGCGTCATGTCCTGGTGGGATTACGGCAACTGGATTATGTATATGGCCGAGCGGCCAGTGGTGGCAAATAACTTCCAGGCCGGCTGGGAGGATGCAGCCAAATTCTATCTATCGGAGAGCGAGGACAACGCCACAGCGCTAATGGATGCCAGAGGATCGAAATACGTATTTTTGGATCACAGCATGGCCTACAGCAAGCTGGGAGCTATAGCCACCTGGGCCAATGAGGATCTTACAACCTATTTCCGGGCGGAGGATTATTCCAGTTCGCAGATTACTGTCATTCCCACCCAGCGTCTATTCAACACTACCTTAGGCAAGCTCTATTACTTTGATGCGGCGGGCACCGGTCACTTCCGGCTGATATATGAATCCAGGA
>NOLC01000026.1 GCA_002256595.1 Methanosaeta sp. NSP1
GCTTTTATCTCAGAGCCTATTATCCCTGGCTTCAACTCAGAACGCCTTTTTGTTGCCTGATGGGAGTGTGGGCTGATGCCGCAGAATGCAATTGGGGCCGGATATCTGGCTCCATCAATGCCAAAAAAGCATACATAAAACGCATACATAAAATAAATTTTGGGCGGTTACTTGCCGGCCCCAATCTTTAGCACAAGCATGAGGCAATTTCAGATGAGAGACAAACCGCATCAACCCTTGCAATGGACCGCAACCCGCCGGATGCTTGCAAGATCACCGCCTAGGTCATGGCCATAAGCTCAATCTTTATCGGGTCTGCATCTTCTGAGCATGCAGCAACTTCCGATTTCTGCCCCTCATCGTCAGAAACATATGATAGGAAGAGCTTGCGTCTCTTTCCCTGGCTCATCTTGACATGCATCGGATCGATCTCATAAGCCCGTTTCATCACATTTATAACTGTGGTTTTATTCAAACCCAGCATATCCACCAGTTCATTGGTGGTAAATCTTCCTGGCCTCTCCATCATTATATCGATGAGCGATCGAGCATGTTTGTCCAGTGCCGTCTTCTCTCCAGAGCTGGCTTCTTCCACCGGAGCAATGCGCCCTTTCCTGGCCCTGAACTGGCTCTTTAAGTCGGATACCTCTTTTGATAGACGATCAACCTGATCGATGAGCCTGCCTATCAGGTCAATATCGCTTTGTTTGGAATCCATCTCCTGGGAGATCTTTTCCATGGCTGTAGCCAGCAAAATCATGGCATGTGCTTCTTTTTTCTCCTTTTCAATCTCCTCGACCTTTGTCCTGTATATCTCCAATAGTTCTTCGAACATTTCCTAGCTACCTCTGACAATTTCCATTATGACATATTCCAAAGCAAATTTAGAAGGTTATTAAATATAAGTTTACGATCTAAGTATTTATACTTTTCCTAAAATTGTCTTAGTGATCGCAGATCGTAACTGCATCCATATCTGACAGGAGCATCAAAATCAAGAATGATCTGAAGAATGCTGGTTTTATAATATTGATTTATCTAAATATTTTAACTATTTCTCCTCACTACTCCGGGCAGTTCCCTTATATCTTTAATCATCTCATCGGCTGCTGATAGCAGTTCTTTTGCGGGACGGGTGTCCTGTTGGACGGTTAATACTGCCAGGTCTGCAGACTGAAAAGCATAGATATCATTGAGGCCGTCACCCACCATTATCACCTGTTTGTATCTGCTCTTCAGGTCCTCAACGATCTCTTTTTTCTTGAGGGGGCTGCTGACCGGATATATTTGGCCGAGGTCTATGCCCAGATCCTGGAGGCTATCCAGGCTTCTCATGCTGTCTCCAGAGGCTACAAAGATGTCTGCCCCCATGTCCTTCAGATCGCGGATGACCTCTTTCATCCCTGAGAATGGGGTGCCTCCTGTGCTGATAGCATAAACGACCTCATGGCAGTCTACATCAATGATCAATCCTGCCGTATGGTAATTGCCAGGGCATCTGGCCTTTATCCTTGAATACACATCAATCAGATCACGAATCCGCGCCTGGGAGCCTAGGACGATATTTATAGCATCTTCTATGGGGATGCGGCTGCTGGAACAGCTTACGGCCAGCATCTCCTCGCGGCCGACAATCAGTTTTCCCAGGGCATCATCAGGTGGAAAGGAACAGATGACCTCGGGATCCATTTGAGGAACTACCAGTGCCCTGCCCTTCTTTTTCATTATCAACTCCGATGTGATCACCCCTTCCATTATGATGCCCTTCTCAATGTCTTTGGCCACGCGGTACATCTTCAATATGGTTCCCGCTCCATCCATGACCACAGCAAGATCCCGGAACATTCGATATCCTGGATGATTTAAGGCGAGATGAATCTTTTGCCGCGGGATGATGATCTGCAGACAATAACTTTTTTAGCTAGAAGATGCATATAGAAACCTGCAAAGGGGAAAAAAGACGAAGGGCATTGCAGTGGCTTTGTTGCTCCTAAGTCTGCTCTGGGCCGGGATGTGCTCTGCCACGCCGGCTATCAAAGAGCCGATGCAGGATGGGGACTTCTGCAACAAGCTAAAGGTTGTGGGGACGGGCACTTTTGAGGTGGGCGTCTCGGTCAAGGACAAAGAGCTAGCTTTAGAGTACTTCAACTTCATGTACGGCGACGGCGATCTGGAGCTGGACACAGGAACGGTGCAGGCTCAGAGAGCGGCCAGGCTTCCGGGGATGGAGAAAGGCACATCGGTGCCCCTAAACCTTTATGAGAGCAGCAAGCTCACCTTTTCCGGCACGAGTCCCATGGTAGGCATGAAATATATCCACTCCAAGGCCTTCTGGGGCGGCATAGGCGCGGAGATCGCGGAAACCTTCTCCGTGACAGAGATGGAGCGTGAAGACAGCAGCTACTTCGCCTCCACCAATCCCGCCTCCTATATGACCGATGCCAAAAAGATAGAAGAGGTGCTCCGAGCCAGTCCGGTCCACACCGTGGCCATGCAGACCAGAAATTCATTCAACGGCACATGGCAAACCGATGCCAGAATGCATAAGATGTTCAGCAAGGACCTCAAGTTACATGAGTCCTTCACCGGCCAGTTCGAGGTGGAAAAGATGATCAAGTTCCATGAAAGCCCTAAGGAAGAAAAGAAGCATTCGGGTTGCGGCGGCATAGATTGTTAATAGAAGGGCGGCTCATGGTCCATAGCAGAGGCAGATGGTCGGCAACTGATATAAGCACGGATCGCTATTGGCCTGATCACTTTGAGGAATGCAGGTTCCTCTGGCTCATCGGACCGGCATATGTATAGATATTCTATATTTATTATTTTATAATTTATTATTTTATATTCTTGTTTTCTGTGTCGGTTTCTCTTTTCATTGCTGCTCTCTCGATCTCATATGAACCTCATCTCAAAATAAGCCTTTTATAAATCGGGATCAAGGAATGTAGCTGGTGAGTGAATTGATTACCAATATTGATGACAACGGCAGGATTCAGCTTCCTCTCGCCATTAGATATGGTCTGAAACTGATGCCCGGAGATCGAATCGCCGTGGATCATCTGGGTGATGGAACCATTATACTCAAGAAAATCACAGAACAGAGCCAGGTGGCCGATGAAATCGACGGGGCGGGACGGCACCGGCAGCATTCTAAGCAGAGCGCATCTTTTCCGGCAGAAGGATATTCCAGGTCATCCCCGATCCTTGCTTTGCCCTGATAATTTGCGCCAGGGACCTGCATATTCATATGCTTAAAGGTATTATGCTTATCCGGTTGAGCATGACTGAGAATTGTGATGTGATTTCCAGAAACCGGATTGATCATTCATGAAAGTTCGAGACCTGATGAGCTACCCCATTGCCACGGTGCGCCCGGAGGATACAGTGCTGACGGCAGTGAAGAGGATGGCAGGAGAGAAGAAGGGATCTGTGCTGGTGGCCAGGGACTGTCTGCTTAAGGAGTGCCTGGGCATTGTTACCACCAGCCAGATCTTTCTGCGAGTTTTTGCAGAAAGAAGGCCGGGATCCGGCAGCGGTTTCTGTCCAGGACATCATGACGGCGGGCCCGCTGGTCAGCATCGATCTGGATGCATCTACCGCCGAGGCGGCCAGGCTGATGCGAGAGCACAATATCAGAAGGCTGCCGGTATTGAAAGATGGAGCCCTGGTGGGCATAATCACCAGCAAGGATCTCCTGGCCTGCGTAAAGTGATCCTGTCAAGGGAGCTTCTTGCCCATTTCAGCAGAAGGCGGCAAACGCAGAATTTAAATAGCCTAAAGGGCATGATTCAGTCAAGTCGAGGTTGCCTAGCCTGGTAAGGCGCAGGTTTGCTAAACCTGTTCCCCTCCGGGGATCGTGGGTTCGAATCCCACCCTCGGCGCTTTAAATCAAAACTATTTTATTTGTTAGCAATTATACATAAACGGCCCAGATGTTGCTGGGTGCAGCACATCTCTCTATTTCTGGAGGGGAG
>NOLC01000205.1 GCA_002256595.1 Methanosaeta sp. NSP1
AGCATTGCGGTGCTTGCCGTAGGAGGAAGCGATTCCCAGGCCCACATAAATGGCTCCGAAGTTGCAGCCTTTCATCAGCTCCAGCATCTCCTCCATCTGGGCGATGGAGACGCCTGTGGTCCTCTCCACGGAAGGATGAGGCCTCTGGCCGTGCAATAGGGTGAGCAGAGCTGCCATCAGCTCATAATCCGTGTTGGGTTTAATCTGGATATGCAGGTCCGAGTTTTCGGCGGTGATGCTCCTCCTGGGGTCCACGGTTATCACCGTGCGGTCGAACCTGCCCCTGCGGGTCCAGTGGCCGCGTGGATAGACCGCATAGCGCGACATATGCCTGGGCATGGACTCCAGGGGATTGGTTCCCCAGTAAACCACCAGATCGGACCGGGACTTGGCCTGGCCGGCTGTGCCTCCCACCCGTCCCGCCTCCTGAATGCCCATGGCCGTGGGCCCGTGGCAGACGGTGGAGTTGGAGTCGACAGCAGCTCCCAGGAACTCGGCCAGATGCAGCCCCACCTCCATGGCCTCGCTGGAGGTCTCACTGCCCACGAATATCAGGGGCCTCTTGGCCTGGGCCAGTATTCGGGCCGTCCTCTCTATGGCCTCATCCCAGGAAGCAGGTCGGGCTGCACCATTCTCCCTAATGGTGGGCTCTATTATCCTGTGGCTGCTGACAATCTCCTGAAACTTGGCATTTCCCATCTTGCAGGCATTCTTGACTGTGATCCTGTCCCCGGAGAGCTCCACTGCGATATCATCGCAGGATGCCCCGCAGACAGGACAGATTATGTTCTTGGCCGACATCATCTCCCCCTCCCGTACAGCTTATGGACCAGATCTTCAGCGCCCAAGACATCCTCTTCCGTGGCCTCTACCATTACCGGCGAGCCCTTGTAGAGGGGAGAGCCGGTGGAGAAGGTCTCCGGGTCAACCACCACATTGGCCCATATGGCCCGGGGCATGAAGATATGGCCGCAGCAGACCGAGGGCCCGGCATAGGCATAGACCGCCACCCGATGTTTGCCGTCGGGAGTGGAAACCAGGACCCGCTCCGGCGAGCCCATAGCCTCATAGTCCTCTGGATTCATCTCGCATACGGCGCACTCCTGGGTGTAATCAACGCTGAGCTTGCTTCCTCCCTTGGCCAGCCTCCCCTCCTCAATGGTGCTGCCGGTATTGAGCAGAAACTGCATCATGGCCATCAGACCTCCCTGCAGTATAAGGTGCCCTTGGGATTCTTGCTCAGGGCGTAGTCGCCGCTGAACTTGACATATCTTCCCTCAAGCTGCACCTCTCCGGCCTTGGGACTCTCCTCACGGGCCATCTCCATAAATCCCGGTGAGGGCTGCAGGATATGCTGGCATACGGCAATGGTACCACCGTTCATCTCTGCCCCCACGCCTCTGACCGCAGATCCTTTGACCAGAATCAGGCCTCCGCTCTGTCGGATGCCGCAGAAGTTCTCCACGTCCCCCCCCACGGTTATCTGCCCGCCGACAAGGCCGCCGCCAAGCTGGCTTCTGGCATTGCCCTCGATTACAATCTGTCCTCCGGTCATGCCCCGCCAGCCTCCTTTCATCTCCCGGCCGGACCAGGAGCCGGCATCGCCCTTCACCAGTATGCTTCCTCCCGCCATCTCCGCTCCCAGGTGCATCCCGGCCGGGCCGTCTATCTCCATGCTTCCCGCCTTCATACCCTCACCGATGCGTTTGACCCGGGAGAAATCCCCCTGCATGAGGATGTGAGTCTCCTCCGGCGAGGAGGAGGGGCTGCCCTTCAGCTCAACATCGAAGAACCGGGAGAGAGGAAGCCTCTCCGACCCCTGCCAGAGAAGAAGCCCTTCTATCTCCTCCTTGCTCTTTCCGGCCAAAGATTCCGGCTTGATTACCTCTGCCTCTATCATGATTCCAATCTTTTCTCTGCTTCTCAAAATAATCTCGGACAACATCCTCACCTCCTCATCACTGCTTCCAGAGGCTGGTTGACCGGTATGGCCACCGGATTTTTCAGATACTTGTCCGGCACGGGATAGTTGGCAAATCCAACCGTGTAGTACTTGAACCAGTCCTTGACGTCCCTGAGCATATCCTTTTCCAGGTCCTCGTCCACATAGGGCCGGCAGTAGAACCTTCTGCCCTCCGGCACGCTGACGATCTCTCCCTGGCGGGCTACAATCCGGCCGTCTTTTATGGTGTAATCCGGACGGGCTAACCGGGCGGTCAGGGCCGCGGTATCATTCTGGTCCAGGTTTGCCGGATCGATGTCGTAAATCGTCACATCTCCGTCCGCTCCCAATCCCAGGTGGCCCTTGCGATAGGCCATGCCTATGGTCCGGGCGGGATTGGCCCTGGTGACAATGGCCACATCATAAAGGGAAAACTCCCGGTCCACGCTGCCCAGGGTGGATCTGTCATAAGCCCACTTGTGACACTCCCTGGCCGTGTCGTCCCTGGCCTTCCTGGACATGAGCCAGGTGATAAGCTGGGGGTACTGGGTGAATATGCCGCCGTTGGGATGATCTGTGGTCATGATGGTCTTCCAGGGATCATCGATCAGCAGCATCACCTCGAGACCAATGGCCCATTGCACGGCGCTAACCGGGCTGCTCTTCAGGTAGACCATAGGAAGAACGCCTGAGCCGCATTCCAGCTCCACGTCGGTATTGGACCATTTCTGGCCGGATAGCATGTAAAGATCGTGAATGGCCGGACCATCTCCGGTCATGCATGTGGCCGGGCCGAAGGGAACTGAGCCGCTGTCGATCACCACATCTTCCACCTGATTAATGTACTTGGCCAATTCCGGAGCGCCTGAGCAATAGTCCCTCCAGGATGTGCCTCCGTAGGCACTGAACTGGGCGTGGGCCAGGTAAACGGTCTGCCTTCTTCTGGCATTCTCTTTTGTCTCTCCCCACTCCAGTTGGGACTTGTTATTGGCATCCATGCCCGAGGTGATCATGAGCGAGTCGCGGGCTATCTCCCAATTGCCGGGATGGCCCAGATTGTTGGCATGAAGATGCAAAGACATGGGCAGCCCCAGCATCTCATTGACCTCGGCCAGGCCCCGGATAAGCTCTCGGGGGGTTACCTCAAAGTGGATGTTGGGCTCATCCAGGCCACCGACATTCTTGGCCCAGCCCCAGTTTTCCACACCGCCGGGGTTGACGCATTTGATGCCGTAGCCCTTGTGGGTTCTCAGCATCCAGGAGACATAGGCGGCGGCCTTCTCTATGTCACCCTGCTTGAGGTAGCGCATGATAAACCAGTTGTTGCCCAGGACCATGTAGGCCCCCATATCCAGTATGGGAGTGGCCCGCATCTCCTCGTGGGTGTGGCGGGCCTCCAGAGGTGGCATGGCTGCCTCGAAGACTGTGGTGTAGCCCATAGCGGCATATTCGTAGCCCTGCTTGTAGACCGATGGGACGGTATAGCCGCTGCCGCTGTGGGTGATGGCCGTCTTGGCCCGGACGGATTTGTAGTGGTCCTCGGGGCGCATCAGCCGGCCGGCGTTGACCTTGGTTCCGGCCACATGGGAGTGAGAGTCAACTCCGCCGGGCATGACTGTCTTTCCCGAGGCATCAATGACCAGGGCATCCCTCTGCTCCGCTGAGCTGAGGGCAGGGACCACCTTTCCCTCCCGGATGAAGATGTCCTTTTTGTCCCCGTTTATTCCATTGAGGGGATCGAAGACCGATCCATTTCTGATTATCGCAGTGCCGGTTAAAGCTGCCATTCTAAACCACCTCCCTTCTCTCAAGCCAAATGGCATCCGCGGGACAGATCATGCTGCATGTGGCGCAGGAGCCGCAGACCTCCTGGTTTACCACTTTCACTGCGCCGTTTAGGACCTCCAGGAGCGGCTTTTCCTCCAGCTCATTGAGGTGGCCGGCTGCCAGGTAGGGATCAAAATGAGCATTGACCGGACAGGCTATGACGCAGTTGCCGCAGCCGAGGCATGCCTCCTCGTCCGTCAACAGCACCGAGGTCAGTGTGGGCCGGGGGGCCGGTGCGGAGAGCTTCTTCTCCAGGGCCTTCTTGCCCTTCATCTCCGGCACGATGGCCGTTTTGGTCACCCTGATGGCTGCCACGGGGCAGGCCTGCTCGCAGGCTCCGCAGTAGATGCAGGCATCCTTCCTGTGGGTCACCTTCTCCACCATCTCGCCCGGGGCTGCCTCTTTATTGAAGAGGGCATTGGCGGGACAGGTATGAACGCAGGTCCGGCAGGCCTGGCAAACCCTGTCGTCCCTTGTAAACTCCCCGGCGAAGGGCTTGCCGAAGGATATAGCCTCCACTGGGCAGACGGCAGCGCACCAGCCACAGTGGATGCAGCGATTGAGGTCTATCAGCGTCTTTCCTTCCACCCTCAGGCTTGCGTCCTCGGCCAGATGCCGATCCTCTATCTCTATGCAGGACTGGGGGCAGACCTCAGCGCACAGCCCGCAGTGAACGCAGCTATCGTTTACAGCTGTGGCCTGCAAAGCCATGCTGAGGTAGGACTCGTCTTTCTCCGACTTGCCTGCCGTACGCAAATCCAGCGCTCCGGTGGGGCAGACCCGGGCGCACATGGCACATAATACGCAGGCTCCGCTTCGTTTCTTCTCGATGAAGTCCTTGTCTATCAGCCCGCGGGCCACTGCTCCCACCGAGCCGATGACCAGTTCGCCCTTGGGGCAGACGGCAACGCACGATCCGCAGCCTATGCACTTGTCCGGAAGATAGACATGCTGTCTGTCATCCCGGGATTCCAGCAAAACCTCTCTCATCAAACACCCTGCCTGGCCCTGTTTAAGGGCGGGAATGGGATAAAGAGGTTTTGCACGGCAGGAGAGTGGATTCGCATTTCATTTGTATGTTCTTGCTTGGAGAGTATTATGAGGATGAGGCCAGGGATATCGCCGACCGACTTAAGAAAGTTGGAATGAAGGTGGAGATCAGGACATTTACCGCCAGTCGGATGGAGCTGTTCCATTTCCTGGAGGGCCGGATGAGTGCGATCAAAGGCAAAATGAAGGAGAGCACCTTCAAGAGATACGAGCGCTATTTAGACGCCTTGCGAAAGGTTGTGGCAGAAGGGGCCGGACCTGACGACTTCAGGGAGAGACTTCTTCTAGCAGTCGACCCGCAGTACAATGTGAAGCAAAAACAATTCCGGGAGATCATGGGGGGTAATACACCGGAGCAGGAAAGAGCGGTGATTCTGGATTCCTCTTCTGATATATTGGGGGACCTTATGGAGGTTTCCAATGCAGAGAGCTTTATCAATCTTCTTCTGGAGAGGAACAAGATTCAGATCGGAGAGAATATTGGAGACAAATTGGACGACCCCATCTGGAGAGTCTTCGATGATAGGGATGAAGAAGACGGAGAAGAAAGCGATCTGGCCAGAACAACTACCGTTTTTACATTGGAGCCAAGGGCCCAGGTCTTTGTGGACGAATTCTATACCGTGCTGGCGGAGGTGATGGATGAGGATTTTGAAGAGGAATTCGATGAGGAGTACATGCGTCTAGTATTTTTGGGAAAGCTCATCTCCGACCTCAAGGAGCCGGCACCTGGATGGATGAAATCG
>NOLC01000111.1 GCA_002256595.1 Methanosaeta sp. NSP1
GAACTCCTTCGCGTCTCTAATGCTTTCATGTTTCGGGTGCGAATCGGGGATTCATGGATGGTTTTTTATGAATACAATGAGTAGTCATTCATAACCATTGTTATACAAATGATAATAACTGAGGACAGGCTAGGAAGAGCCAGCGGAATGAAATTCATGACAGAAAAGAGCAGTAATTGCGATTCATGCGCCCTGAAGGGCTCCTGCAAAGATGAAAAGGATGCAATGGATGGAAAGGAATGCGACCATAAAGTCGACCGCATGTCCAGGATCAAGCACAAGATAATCATAGCCAGCGGCAAAGGCGGAGTGGGCAAGAGCACAGTCACTGTCAACCTGGCCCGGGCCCTGCAGATAAAGGGGCTGAAGGTGGGAGTGCTGGATGCAGATATCACCGGCCCGGATATCCCCAAGCTTTTGGGTATTGAGGACGCCCGCCTGATACAGGGTCCGGATGGGATAAGGCCTCCCCAGGCGGAGGGTATCAAGGCCGCCTCCATGGCCTTTGTCCTCTCCAGCCGGGATTCGCCCGTGGTCTGGCGGGGGCCCATGAAGATGGCGGCAATCAAGCAGTTCATCCAGGATGTGGATTGGGGAGACCTGGACTTCCTGCTCATAGATCTGCCACCGGGAACAAGCGACGAGCCCCTCTCCGTGGTCCAGCTCATACCTGAGCTGGCCGGGGCGATAATAGTGACCACCCCTCAGGAGGTGGCCCTTCTGGACAGTCGCAAGGCTGTGAACATGGTCCGGGCCATGAAGCTGCCCGTTCTGGGCATTGTGGAGAACATGTCCGGGCTGGTCTGCCCCCACTGCGGCCAGGGCATCAGCATCTTCGGTGCGGGAGGCGGCAAGAGGATGGCCGAGGAGATGGATGTGACATTCCTGGGAGCGATTCCCATGGACCCATCGGTCTGCGCCCTGGGAGACAGCGGGAAGACCTTTGTGCAGAGCGGCGCTGATGCGGCAGGCAGCTTCAACCAGATCGTGGAGCGGCTCCTGGAGATTTTCAGATGACCTCCGGGACCTTTTTCATGCTCTTTGGCGGCATTATTCAGAAGGCAGATGTTTTATAATTAGAGCAATAAACGGCATTATCCATGCATCGCATACTGGTGAGCAACGACGACGGCGTTTATGCTCCAGGGCTTAAGGCAGCAGCCAAAAGCGTGGCCGATCTGGGAGATGTGGTGGTAGCCGCACCCTCGGGGCAGAAGAGCGGCGTGGGCAGATCCGTCTCAGTCTTTGAGCCTCTGCGCTATGCGGAGGTAAATCTCAATGGATTTAGAGCCTATGCCGTCACCGGAACGCCTGTTGATTCGGTCATCATCGGCATCTTCGCCATAATGAAGCAGATGCCAGACCTCTGCGTATCGGGCATAAACGTGGGCGAGAACATCAGCACCGATACCGTCACCACCAGCGGCACCATAGGGGCGGCACTGGAGGCGGCAAGCTACGGCATTGCATCCATAGCCGCATCCATCCAGGCTGTGGATCAGGGAGACAAGTTCGATATGCACCACGGGGCCAAGCACAGCTTTGACGTGGCAGAGAAGGTACTGCGCCGGGTGGCATCCAGGGTTTTGGATCAGGGCATGCCGGAGGGCGTGGATGTCTTGAACCTCAATGTTCCGGCTGATGCCACAGAGGAGACGGAGATCGTCGTCACCAGGCTGGCCAGAAAGATCTTCAAGACCAAAGTCCAGGAGCGCTTCGATCCCCGGGGCAGGCCCTACTACTGGATCGACGGGGATCTCATCTGCTGCGACGAGGAGGGGACCGATGTCCAGACCCTCTATCAGGACCGGAAGATCTCTCTGACGCCACTTTCCCTGGACTCCACAGCCAGGATCGACCTGCGAGAGATGGAAGGTCTGTTTTAGCTCTTATATTCTTGCAATATTTTTATTTCTTTTCTTCATCAAACCAAACCAGGTCCTATTGCACTCTGGATAGGGGTATCCTGCCGCTATGCACCGCTGTGGCCACCAGCGCCCCGGCAAAGCCCATATCCTCAAGAGCTGCCAGGTCATCCTCGTCACTTATGCCTCCACCCAGGATAAGGGGATTCTCGCTTGCATCGGCTGCAGCCTTCAGAAATGGTTTGTCCAGTCCAGCAGATGCACCCACCCGATCCAGATCCAGAAGGATAACCGCCTCCAGGTCCAGATGATTTAATATCTTCAGGATATCTATGGGCTCAATATTGGCCAGAACCGGATCAGACGCCAGGAGCCTGCCCTTCTTCATATCTATGCTCACCACAGCCCTGCTGCCGCGCCGGATTAATTTGGCTGCTGCCTCTTTGATAAGGGAGAGAGATGCGGTCTCAGTTCCCAGGACAGCAGTGACGGACGGAGGGAGGCGGCCCAGATCAGCCAAACAAGAGATGCCGATATCGGCCATAGCCTTTGACCATTTAGATATCTCTCCAATCGCCTCCAGGTTGTCTCCCTGGCCGGTGAGCAGATTTAAGTCTGCCACATAGATTTCCCTGGGACGGAGCGTGCGCAGCAGGGCAACCGGCTCCGATGTGGAGACTATCCTGGAAAATTCGGCTATGGGCCGGTAGCGTTTCCTCTCCCCCCGCAGGGCATGGACAACAGCACCATTAAGTATATCGAGGACGAAGATGCACCGCACGATTGCTCCTTTCGGGATTGGTTGAATATGAGATTGTTGGTTAGCCCCATGAATATGGTTGAAGCACAGGCGGCCCTGGACGGCGGCGCAGATATCCTGGACGTAAAGAACCCCAAAGAGGGATCCCTGGGAGCCAATTTTCCCTGGATCATAAGGGAGGTAGCCGATCTGGTTCGGGGAAAGGTACCCCTCTCTGCCACCATCGGAGACCTGGACTATAAGCCGGGAACAGCCAGCCTGGCAGCTCTGGGAGCAGCCTTCTCCGGAGCTGACTATGTCAAAGCCGGCCTGCTTGGGATCAATGCCGCCGATCAGGCAGAAGAGATGATGACGGCCATTGTCCGGGCGGTCAAAGACTATGACTCCGGCAAGAAGGTGGTGGCTTCAGGCTACTCCGACTTTGCTCGTGTCGGTTCACTGTCACCGCTTCTCCTGCCCGCGGCTGCCGCCAGGGCTGGCGCAGATGTGGTCATGGTGGATACGGCAGTCAAGGATGGCAGGCCCACATTTGACTTCATGAGCCAGGCGGATCTGCAGCAGTTCATCGATCTGGGCCACGACGCAGGGCTGGAGGTAGCCATCGCCGGGAGCATAGGATTTGGCCACCTGGAGCTTCTCCTGAGGCTGCAGCCGGATATAATCGGGGTTCGGGGCATAGTCTGCGGCGGGGACAGAAGAAGCGCAGTGCGGGCGGATCTGGTGGTGAAGCTAAAGCAAGCCCTGAAATAGACTTTTTTTTGCACCGGCCCCGGTGGTGCCGCTGCCCTGGGAAAAGATCGGCGCTATGGATCCGGTTTTCCGCCTCTTGCCGCCTTCAAGAGCAGACGATCGGACCCTTCTGGATCTTCTGCCTTGATCTTTCAATATCAAACCATTCTGCTCTGTCGATCTCAGGAAATTGCATCATGATTCCTGATTTTCTGGGCCACTGCATAGTGAATTTATTGCTGCGGACCCTATCAGCATCCAGATCCAGCTTAAGAGCCCAGATGTGTATTGTCTTCCGGCTGGGCTGCCTTATGGTGCCTAAATCCATGAACTCTCCGTCTGCTTCAAATCCCGTCTCCTCCCGGAATTCTCTTTTTGCTGCCTGCAAGGGATTCTCAATCTCCTCATATATCCCCTTGGGAATGGACCAGGCCCCCTCATCCTTGCCAGACCAGAAGGGCCCGCCGGGATGAACTAAAAGCACCTCTAATCCATTGTCGCTCCAGCGATACGGCAAAATTCCTGCGCTTTGGACGCTCATCATCGGCCTCCGCCACCAGTTCCCTTATCAAGACCATGCAAAAGCTTTTTTTGCTCTGCAGTCTCACGAGTGCCCTTCCAGGCTCAAATTCAATAATGCATATTGCTGCGCGGGGAAGATTCAAATCTTTCGGGAAAGGGAAAAATGAGCGCCATATCTTTCGAGATCCTTAAGCCAGATCGAGACACTCGGGCCAGGCTGGGTTTGATCAGAACCAGGCACGGAGATATAGAGACCCCCTATCTGATCCCTGTGGCCACCATGGCCAGCGTGAGAACTCTCGGCTCCGATGACCTGGCCAGCCTGGGAGTGCAGTGCACCTTAGCCAATACCTATCATCTTCATCTGGAGCCGGGAGATGAGCTGATAGCCCGGCTGGGGGGGCTGCACCGGTTCATGGGGTTTGATGGTCCTCTTTTCACCGATTCGGGAGGCTTTCAGGCCTTCTCACTGGGCTACGCCCGGGAGCACAATGTAAGCAAGATAGGAAACATCTTCCCCCAGGAGGCAAAGTCAATTGGCTGCGAGCAAGCGGAGGAAGAAGAAAGAGGCTTTGGATACAGAGAGCCTAAAAAGAATGACTGCCGCTATAAAAAGAAGGAGAATCTGACCCGTATAAGCGATGAGGGGATCTCATTCAAGTCCCCGTCCGATGGAGGATGGCATTTTCTGAATGCTGAGAAGTCCATGAAGATTCAGTCCAATTTAGGCTCGGATATAATCATGGCTTTCGATGAATGTACATCGCCGCTTTCCGATTATGATTATACCAAAAAGGCGATGCTGCGAAGCCAGGCCTGGGCGGAGGAATCCCTTCGGTTCCACGATAAAAGCCAGGCCGTCTATGGCATAATTCAGGGAGGATGGTTTGAGGATCTGAGATTGCAGAGCACGCAGTCCACCATCGCCCAGCCTTTTGAGGGCATTGCCATCGGGGGATCGCTGGGAAACAGCAAGCAGGACATGCATCAGGTCCTCGATTGGACTGTGCCCAGGCTGGATGAGGAAAGGCCCCGTCACCTTCTGGGCATAGGCGAGATCGACGATCTTCTGGAGTGCGTGGCCAGGGGGATTGATACCTTCGACTGCGTCTCTCCTACCAGAATAGCCAGGAGGGGAAGCCTCTTGCTATCGCCTGAGTCGGGCGGATCGAGGGACAATAAGTTCCGTCTGAATATCAAATCATCCAAATTTAAAGCCGATAGCGGGCCAATTGATGCCCATTGCACCTGCCCCACCTGCCGCAGCCTCTCACGGGCCTATCTTCGCCATCTCTATGTCTCGCGGGAGCTCTCCTACTTCCGTCTGGCCACCATTCATAACCTCTATTTCATGCTCCGCTTCATGGAGGACATAAGGAAAAGCATAAGATCGGGCACATTTCAGCAGCTCAGGGAAAAGTGGCTGGGCTGCAGTTAAGCCTAGACGTAGCAGCGCTGTAAAGCAATAATATCCAAGAGCATGATGCCAGGGAGAGTTTGAGCATGATCAAGAGCAGCAGGTCGTCCATCGACAGGATGCAGGCGGGCATAATCCTCTGCGGCCTGTATATCTTCTTCTCCCTGGCCGGCAACATCGCCGCTACCAAGGTAACCTATTTCGGCGGCCTGGTCATGGATGCCGGCTTCATCTATTCCCTCACATTCACCTGGCGCGACCTGATCCACAAACAGCTCGGCCAGAGGGCAGCGGTGACCACCATCTGGCTGGCTGCGGCCATTAACCTGCTGGCGGCACTTTATTTCCAGATCGTGGTGCTTCTTCCGGCCCAGACCGACTGGGCAGCTTCCGGAGGCCAGGCGGCCTGGGAGTTTCTCTTCTCCTTGCAGATGAGGATCACCCTGGCCTCCATATTGACGGCGCTCATAGCCGAGCTGATTGATACCAAGGTCTACCGCCTCTGGACGGCGGGAAGAAGAGCTGCCTGGCCCCAGTGGACGCGGGTGGCTGTCTCCAACTCCATATCCATACCCTTGGACAGCCTGCTCTTTCCCATCATCGCCTTTGCCGGGGTGGTGGGAGCGGAGGGGCTGCAGCAGATGGTCTGGACCAATATCATTGTCAAAGCGGCGGTCACGGCGCTGGTATTCTGGACCATATATCTGGTGCCGGAAAGGCCTATTTATGGGAATAGAGATGATTCCTGATATTGGGCAGCCTATCTTTTTAGATATTTTCAGTTTTATGCATTGGTATGCTGACTATGCTGCATGTTCAGTGCTTCTCTACGGCTCCGTTTTGTCTCTCTCTTTATAGCCTCGGATCGCGTCCGTCCTGGTGATTATTCTATTAGCCTTTGTATGCTGCCTCTTTCGACTACTGCCAGCCGGTCGATGTTGTTCTCATAGATGATGACCGATGCAGACTTGGCGGAATGATGCGGATTTATGGCGACAGGGATGCTCTTGAATTCTGGAGGTGATATATTCTTCATAGGCGTCTGATTTGCTGGGCTTGTTTTGCCACTTTTGG
>NOLC01000247.1:0-1752 GCA_002256595.1 Methanosaeta sp. NSP1
AGCAGATCGCGGGGCGGGTAGCCCAGCAGGGCCAGCTCTGAGGTGACGGCAAGGTCGGCACCGGCTGCCTTCCGGAGAGCCGAGGCGATCTTCATGCTGTTGCCCCGGATGTCTCCCACGATGGGATTGAGCTGCAAGAGTGCTATTTTCATAGAGGTGACAAAAGGAACACCGGTATGGAATTAAGCTCTTTGGTGCCCGGAAGGGCCTTCAATTTCAAGACATAGAAGACTGCCGGGAAAAGAGAAAAGAAGCCCTAAGGATTGAGCTGGAGAATGCTGTAGTTTAGAATTGCGGCAAAGCTGACCCAGGCGATATAGGGCACCAATAGCAGGGCGGCCTCTCTGGATAGGGGATAGAACCGGTATATAGTAAGAAGTATCAAAATCCAGAGCATGGCTATCACAGCCAGTCCGGCTTTGGGCGACTGCAGGCCGAAGAACGCGGCCGACCAGAGGATATTGAACACAAACTGGGCAGCGAAGGCATAGGCCGCTCCTCTGAACTCGGGGCTGGTCAGGCCGGCCCGCCAGGCCAGAAACAGGGAGACTCCCATCAGTGTGAAGAGCACCGTCCAGACGGCGGGAATGACTCCTGGCGGAGGGGTGAACCAGGGTTTGGCCAGGGTTGGATACCAGGTGGATACAGACATATTGGTGAAGATGGAGCCCAGAAGGCCGGCCCCCTGGCAGGCGACGATGCATAAGATGAGCTTTGGAATCTCTCCTTTGTTTATTCTATTCATTTATTCTTCTCCTTTTTCCCTTCCCCGTTCTTCTTCTTTATATGAGTTAAAATTATTCTATTTGGGCAAGAGCCCTCCTGGCTGAACAGACTGCCCTTGCGGCTCAGGAATGCTTGCTGCACCATGTCGGCAACTGAAAGTGCCTTTCATGTCGCCGGCAAACCCCAGAGCTCCAGCGCCCGGCCCAGGCTTCTGACTGTGCTCTGGATTGATGACGACCTATGAGGCTTTGATTTAATTATAGAACTTTACTCTCAGGCCAGATAACCACAGGCCGGCCTCACAACTGAATTGTTCAATTCAAGAAATATTTTTAATTCAAAGCAGATCACTGCAACTGTCAATGCCGAAATATGACATTGTCCCGCCTCACCGGCTTACCGCCTTCTCCAGGGTCACATTCTCCCCCGGACCCAGGCGCATGGTGATGCCCTGCCAACGGGCCAGATATCTGGCCAGCTCAGGAAAAAAGCTATCCAGCCATTCCCTCTGCACCCGGTCGTTCCAGTCCCGCGCCGAGCCGTCCATCTCCCCGGCCCGCTGGATGGCTATAGCAGCCAAATCTGCCTGGGGCAGGATCATCTGCACCACCAGCCCCTCCCCGTTTTCATCATGGGCCACAATAAGCTCAAAGTCGCCCACCTGGAGGATCTGATTGGGGCTGCTCCTTGCCGCCCGGGCCTTTAATGCAGCATAAGAAATGGCCTGGAAGACCTCCCCCTGGGATACCTTCGCTGCCGCCTTGCCTGTCAGATCTTTCACCGTCCATCTCTCCCGGCTCTAGCTTGAAGCCATAGAATTGTGATCCCGATATAAATATTAGCTCTGGCAGTAGATGAGCTAATATCTTAGACGGAGACCCTGAACTGAGGGATGGGATATATGGGCTGCTTTGAGGATCTTATGCAGTTTAGAGATGAGGTGGACCGGGCTGAGAAGAAGATGCTGCTGCGGAGCAGGCCGGACAGGCTGAAGGGCCCGATCAATCCGGAAAAAGAAGCTCGATA
>NOLC01000247.1:1779-4463 GCA_002256595.1 Methanosaeta sp. NSP1
AATGCCTGCTGCCATTGGGAAAGATGCGGATTTATAAGCATTAACTAATTATAAGACCTGGCGGGATTGATTTCGGGGATTTGAAATGCCGAAGATAGCCATAATCTATGCCAGCGGTACGGGAAAGACAAAGAAGATGGCAGAGGCCATTGCCAGTGGAGCCAAGAGCGTTCCTGATGTGGAGGTATTGCTGAAGACCGCCTTCCTGGCCAAGCCGGATGAGGTCAGCAATGCCGATGCTCTTATTCTGGGAGGCTCAACCTACAACAATAAGCTGATCAAGGCCATGGAGCCGTTCCTGGACGGCCTCGACGGCCTGGATCTCAAAGGAAGAGCCGGGGCGGCCTTCGGCTCTTATGGATGGAGCGGCGAAGGGGTGCCCATTTTGATCGAGCGAATGAAGTCCTGGGGCATGTCTGTGACTGAGCCGGGAACCACCGCGGTTCAGATGCCCAGCAAAGAGGTCCTGGACAAGTGCTTTGAGCTGGGAAAAAGCATAGCATCCGGTCTGAAAAACCAGCCAAGTGCTATTTAGAAAGAGCCGGCAACCTCGAGCCTGCTGTTCCGGGCTGAAATTCGGTTCTTTTTTAGTCGTCATCCCTGGCCCGGGCAAGATAGATAAAGGAGGATGGCATCGAAAAAAAGAGTTACAACCAAGAAGATTGATGCATATGCAGAAGGCAGATCCGATGGAGTATGTTCTTTTCCCCCGGTCCGAGATCCAGAGCAGGATAAAGAAGCTGCAGTCCCAGATGGGAGAGATGGATGGAGCATTGCTGTTTCATTCCGTGGACATGTGCTACTTCTCCGGCACGGCTCAGGATGGGCTGGTTTATGTTCCCAGAGACGGCGAGCCGGTGGTGATGATAAGGAGAAGCCTGGAGAGGGCTGCCCAGGAGTCACCATTGGAGGTCCGGCCGCTCAGCAATATGAGAAGCCTCAAGTCTGACCTGGCCATACCGGACCGGGCGGTCATAGGACTGGAGATGGATGTCCTTCCTTGCAGCTTTTATTTCAAGGTGGACAACGCTCTGGACGGGGCCAGGTTTGTGGATGTGGCGGAGAAGATCAAGCATATACGCTCGGTCAAATCCGATTTCGAGCTGGGGCTGATGAAAGAGTCCGCCCGGATCCTGGAAGCCGGATTTTCCAGCGTTCCGGACTTTCTGGAGGAGGGGATGAAAGAGGTGGACCTGATCAGCCGACTGGAGATGGTGATTTCGTTTCCGGCGCTTCAACAGCATCGTCCCCCTGGGCCATGTCATGTCCGGGCCCGCCGCAGCCAGCCCCAGCTTTCTGGCCTCGCCCACCGGGGGCAAAGGAACCTCCCTGATCTTTCCCCAGGGGGCCGGCTTTTCCAGGATAAAAAGAAATGAGCCGGTATTTGTGGACATGGTGGGAATCTACAACGGCTATATCGCCGATGCCACCAGGATCTTTTCTTTGGGGCCAATAGAGCCTGAACTCGAGGATGCCTATCAGGCCGCCTGCCAGATCGAGGCGGATCTGGCCCGCCAGCTTTCGGCAGGAAAGACGGGCCGGGAGCTATTCCAGCTCTCAGAGGCGACAGGGGCTGATCTCGGCTATCAGGATTACCTGGGAGGGCCCCCGGGCGGCAAATGCGGCTTTGTGGGCCATGGAGTGGGTCTGGAGCTGGATGAATATCCGGTGATAGGCCCCCTGGACCACGAGCTGGAGAGCAATATGACCATTGCCATTGAGCCCAAGATGATCTATCCAGATAAGGGTGTGCTGGGAATTGAGGACACCTTCCTCACCACCGGGGGGGCGGCGGAGAGCCTGACCCACATGCCCCGAGAGATCTGGCAGGTCTAGATGGCATGACCGGATGGATGGGAGTCGATGCATTGGAGCTACCATCCTGCTCCCAAAAGAGATAATAACTTGAAAGCAGGAGTAGCGGATCATTAAAGGAGATAGAATGATTCGCATCGTATCCCTGGACATGGACGGCACCCTGATGAAATCCGGGTTTGTGGACAAGGTCTGGATGGAGGGGATTCCGGCGCTATATGCCGAGAGGACCGGCCTGGACTTTCCGGCAGCAAAAGAGCATGTTATAGGCGAGTATGCCAGGGTGGGCAGCGACCGGATGGAGGTTATAGGCGAGTATGCCAGGGTGGGCAGCGACCGGATGGAGTGGTATGACCTCTTATACTGGATCGAAAAGTTCGGCCTCAAGACCGGAAAAGATGAGCTGCTGCAGATGTATGAGGATGAGATCGAGGCCTACCCCGAGGTGCCCGAGGTCCTGGAGCTGCTCTCGGATAAATATGATCTGGTGGTGACATCCAACGCCGCCCGGGAGTTCATAGATATCGAGCTGGAAGGCCTCACTGAGTATTTCCGGGAGATCTTCTCCGCCACATCGGACTTCCGGGAGGTCAAGAAGTCGCCTCTGGTCTATGGGGCCATCTGCGCTCAGATGGATGCCAGGCCCTTCGAGGTGCTGCATATAGGCGATCACTACCATTACGACTATGAGTCGCCGCTCCAGGCGGGCCTTGATGCCCTCTTCCTGGATCGTAAGGGGGAGCGCTCCGGGCCGGAGGTTGTGGGAGACCTGAGAGAGGCAGTGGAGCTGATCGAAGGCTGCCTCTGATCGATTTTTGCTTTGGGAAAATTTAGGATGCTGAATTAGTATGAGGAACGAGAAGCGGCTG
>NOLC01000161.1 GCA_002256595.1 Methanosaeta sp. NSP1
CGCGGCGGACGGGAGCCACCCGCTTCATGGCAGGGTGGAAGATGGGGGCGAGCATGAATCCTATGCCCAGGCGCTCGATCATAGCCGTCACCGCCTCTGGAGCGGGGCTGATGTTTACTCCCAGCTCAGATAGGACATTGGCGCTGCCGCACTTTGAGCTTACGGCATAATTGCCGTGCTTGGCTACAGGCACGCCGCAGGCAGCGGAGACTATGGCCGCAGCCGTGCTCACATTGATGGTATTGGCGGCGTCCCCGCCTGTGCCAACGATGTCCACCAGGACCCCTTTGACTCTGGGACTGATGCGCACGGCCGAATCCCTCATCTTCCTGGCAAAGCCGGCGATCTCGGATACGGATTCGCCTTTCATGCGCAGGGCGATGAGCAGGGCACCGATCTGGGCATCAGTGGCGCTGGTGAAGATCTCTCCCATCAGCGCCTCGGCCTCGGCAAAGGTCAGGTCGTTTCCTTCCACGATCTTTTGAATATAACTCAATGCAATCACCGAACTCAATGTATAATCTTGTACTCTATTGAGTTAAAAAGTACATTGTATTTATAGATTGTGCATTGTATAAGAAATGATGAGCTTCGTTCCCAAGGAACCTTAATCATAAGAGCAGTGATAAGCGGAAAATAAGATGGAAAAAGAATAAATAAACAAAAATATTTTTGATTTACCACTTCCCAGATTCAATGACATTAAGATTGTCGAGAACCTGGGCCACGGCCTGCTGACTTAACTTATTCTTCCGGCAGATCTCAAAGACACGAGATAGTTCGGTGTTCTCGTCCGTTCCAGTGAGCTGGGATGCGTATAGTTCTGCGGCATCGAGGCCCTTATCCAGCACGATCTTTTTTATCTCTTGAATTATCGGTCCGGTTATGCAGGTCTTGGTGGCGCCAATCTCCTTGATGGCCTTTCCCATATTTTCCATTTCATTTGAACTGAGCATACCTTCCATCCCTATACCATTGCAAAATTATATGTTTAATAATTATGATGGACTGGGATAAATATCTTTTGAATGGACTGACCTGGCTCAGCTAAGAGTTCTCTTTGTCCTTATCATGGTCGGTTTTTTTGCCTGGATTGCCATCCCCATCTTTTGGATTATCCTCTTCCAGATGGGATAGATCTGCGCCGCACATGTCTTGCCTCTTCTGCCCGGCTCCTATAATAAAGTAAGGGCATTTCCGCCACCGCAAAACCTATTATCCCAGGGATGATTTCCATTCATATGGCGAATCTCAATGTGGCAGTCCTGGGCTGTCCCGATTACAGCAAGGATCTGGGGAAGAAGGGGACTGCCAGCGATCTTATCTTTTACAACCTGAAGAAAGGAGAGACAACAGTCACCTTAATAGAGCCGTCCCGCTTCCCGGAGCGGATTGCGCCCCTCTTTTATGCCGTCTCCATGGCTCAGAAGGCCCTGCTCATAGTCGATCAGATCAATCCGGCCTTTGGAGAAATTGTGATCATGCTGGACTGCATCGGCCTCAAAGAGGGCATTGTGGTCCTGAAAAACTACATCTCTCGCGAGCAGATCGCCCCTCTGATCAAGGGCACGGTGGTCGACAGCTATGAGTTTCTGGAAGAGGACAAGAACCTCCTCCGGGAGAGATTCCTGGAGGATGCGGCCAAGGTGCTCTCACCCCAGGATGCGGCAGCAGGAACGCTGCCGGTCGATCATTTCTTCAATGTGAGGGGGATAGGTACAGTGGTTTTGGGTTCTGTAGCCGAGGGCAGCATCAAGAAGCATGATGTGCTCATGGCTCTGCCGGGAGAGAAGACGGCACAGGTGCGCTCCATACAGAAGCATGACCAGGACTTTGATACTGCGGGAGTGGGGGAGAGGACAGGCATAGCTCTCAAGGGCATTGAAGTGGAGGATCTGGACCGCGGGACCATACTCACCAATGATAAATCCATCAAGCAGGTCTCAGCTCTGCAAGCGCAGGCAAACCTGGTCAGGTACTGGCCGGCTCCGCTGAAAGAGGGAATGGTTCTTCATATCGGCCACTGGATGCAGTACGTTCCTGCGCGGGTGGAGGCAGCTTCTGCGAAAGCAGACTGGCATAAGATGGATCTATCTTTAAAGCTGGACAAGATGCTGGTCTACCGGCCGGGTGCCAGGGCGGTCTTGACCTATCCCGAGGGCGGAAAGCTCAGGGTGGTGGGGACGATAGACCTGCTTTAGCAAAAGCTTTTTATTTTTTGTCAACCTTTTTTTCCTGAAAAGAAGTTTACAATCCGGAGAGATATTTTACGAATACGGCTGCCATCGTGATTGTCCTTTATTTGATGACCATCCTCTCTATAGGCGCTCTTGGGCGGCGCATAAGAAGGCTGGAGGATTTTCATCTGGCAGGGCGGGGCATAAAGCTGGTTTTTCTCACCGGCACCTTCTGTGCCAGCATCATTGGAGCCTCGGCTACTCTGGGCATGGCCGGCCTGGGATTTAGCAGCGGCCTGCCGGGAGCATGGTGGATGCTGTCTGGCACGGCAGGGATGCTGCTCCTGGCAGGTTTTTTTGCGGAGAGGGTGAGATCTACCGGATGCTATACGCTGCCCGAGCTGGTGGGCCGCTTCTATGGCCAGAGGGCAAGGATTGCGGCAGCCATGCTGGTGGTCATCTCCTGGATTGGCGTCATTGCGGTGCAGATTGTGGCCTCAGGCAAGGTACTGGGCGCTGTATTTGGCGGAGATGAGACCATATTCATGGCAGTATGCACCGCCGTCTTCGTGCTCTATACAGTGCACGGAGGTCAGGGCTCGGTGATAAGAACCGACCTGGTGCAGCTCATGATAATTCTGGCAGGAATGATCATCCTCTTCTCCAGAGGCCTGGAGGCTGTGGGACCCGGCCTGCTCCTGGATCAGAGCTTTCCCACATCTGCCCAGATGGATGGCTGGGATGTGCTGGCAATGCTGGCAGTTGTCGGCTCAGCATATCTGGTCGGACCGGATATGTATTCTCGATTGCTCTCCGCTCACAGCCCTAGGGAGGCAAGAGCATCTGCGGCGATAGCAGCTTTGATCCTCATTCCTCTGGCATTCCTGATCACCTCTCTGGGGGTCTTCGCCAGGTCGCTTTACCCTGCGGCATCGCCCGAGCAGGCCATTCCATTGCTCCTGACGGGATTGCTCTCCCCTGCTGCGGAAGGCCTGGTGGCGGCAGCTCTCCTGGCGGCATTCATGTCCTCGGCAGACACGAGCCTTATGACCGCTACTTCCATCTTAACTATGGATATCTACAGGAAGGCAAGTCCAGGTTCGAGCCAAGAGATGCTGATGGCCATCTCCAGGCTTTCTGTGCTAATCATAGGGATTTTGGCTCTGGCTTTAGCCGTCTCCATGCCAGGGATAATCAAGACCCTGATGATCGCTTATACTGTCTTTACCAGCGGGCTGCTCCTGCCGGTTTTGGCTGGTTTTTATAAAGAGCGGCTGGGCCTTACTCCTTCAGG
>NOLC01000059.1 GCA_002256595.1 Methanosaeta sp. NSP1
CGGTATTGGATTCCTCTGCCATTTCGATCAATCCTTCTCTCTTATTGACTTTTATTGGCTCTTGTTCGCTCTATCATCTGATGATGCAGCTAAAATGATAGATGATAGATCAAGATACGATCTTGGCCTCAATGATCTTGACCTCATTGATCGGTCGATCGCTGGTGTCGGTGGGAGCCCTGCCTATGGCATCCACCACATCCATTCCCTCGATCACCTTTCCGAAGACAGGATGACGGTCATCCAGATAGTTGTTGTCCACCAGGTTGATGAAGAACTGGCTGCCGCCGGTATTGGGCCCGGCATTGGCCATGCTGATGGTGCCCCGGTCGTTCCTGTTCTTGCGGGTGAACTCATCCTTGATGGCGTAGCCGGGGCCCCCGCGGCCGGTGCCTGTGGGGTCGCCTCCCTGAATCATGAAGCCATCTATGATCCGGTGAAAGATGGTGCCGTCGTAAAATCCCTTCTCCACCAGCTTCTGGAAGTTTCCTGCCGTGATGGGCATGTCCTGGTAAAGCTGCACTGTGACCTCGCCCATGCTGGTCTTGAGCAGTACCTTGACTGCTCCGGTATTGGATTCCTCTGCCATTTCGATCAATCCTTCTCTCTTATTGACTTTTATTGGCTCTTGTTCGCTCTATCATCTGATGATGCAGCTAAAATGATCATTCCCTCGATCACCTTTCCGAAGACAGGATGACGGCTATCCAGGTAGTTGTTGTCCACCAGGTTGATGAAGAACTGGCTGCCGCCTGTGTTCGGACCGGAATTGGCCATGCTGATGGTGCCCCGGAAGTTTCTGTTGCTCTCGGCGAATTCATCGTCTATGGTGTAGCCCGGCCCGCCGGCACCGGTTCCTGTGGGGTCTCCTCCCTGAATCATGAAGCCGTCTATGACCCGGTGGAATATGACGCCGTTGTAGAATCCCTTCTCTACCAGATTTCGGAAGTTTCCGGCAGTCTGGGGCATATTATCATAAAGCTGGATGGTGATGTCGCCCATGCTGGTCTTCAGGAGAACCCTGCCCGCTGCGGCCTCCTCTTTGGGGGCGAGGCAGCCTGCTGCCAGCAGAACCAGGGCGACAACGGCTAATTGGAAGATAGGTCTCATCAGGAGAGGCTAATGATCTGGAATAAATTAAGCCTTTCCCAGGATCGAATTGCTCCAATTTGAATCAAGAGATCGAAGGGGCATTGCTGCTGGCTAATCCGAGGTCTTGTCTTTCACAGCCCTGCTCTCATCGATCACAATGTAGTCCTTGATGGCCACAACGGAGGAGAAAGGTATGAGCACGAACCTGCCATCCTCCCGGTACTGGATGCGGTTCAGCTCCCGATTGGGACGAACTCTCATGTCCTCCAGCTTTCCGGTCTGGACATCAAAGGTGAGATCATCCAGCCGCCCCAAAACCGTGCCGTCTATGTTGACTATCTCCTTACCGGCAATGCTTCCCGAGAACACCTTTCCCATCTCTGCCTCCTCCAGCATCTCATGCTTGCAATTCATCCTTCAAGCCAGGATATCAGTCACCATGCGGCCATCAAATAAATAATATTCATCTGTAGCCCATAAGCGAGGCCGGGTCCACCTTGATCCCGCCCTTGAACCTCTCGCTGATCCTCTCGTAATAGCTGACCATGCTCTCCTCCACGCTGGGCCGGACCTTGCGCAGAGCCTCCCGGAAGTGGTTCATCTCCACCTTCTCCCCCTCTTCTCGCAAAGCCAGCATGGCCGCCTCCCGGCAGAGAGTGGTGAGGTCGGAGCCGACATAGCCTTCGGTCAATTCCGCCAGCTCTTCCAGGTTCACATCCTCAGCTTTGGGCATCCCCGCGGCTTGGATCTTTAGAATCTCATGCCTGCCGAGCTTATCCGGCGGGCCCACCAGGAGCATGCGATCGAACCGCCCCGACCGCAGCAACGCCGGATCCAGGATATCCGGCCGGTTGGTGGCGGCTATCACCACCACGTCCTTTAGAGCCTCCAGGCCGTCCAGCTCGGATAGGAGCTGGTTTACCACCCTCTCCATGGCATGGCTGCCCTCGTCTGTGCCTCGCATAGGGGCGATGGAGTCCAGCTCATCGAAGAATATGATGGCCGGCGAGACCTGCCTTGCTTTTCTGAATATCTCCCTGATGGCTTTTTCCGACTCGCCCATCCACTTGGAGAGCATCTGATGGCCCCGCACGCTGATGAAGTTGGCTGCCGTCTCATTGGCCACCGCCTGGGCGATCATGGTCTTTCCTGTGCCCGGCGGGCCGTAGAGGAGGATGCCCTTGGGCGGGCGGATGCCCATCTGCCGGAACTTCTCCGGCCTTTTCAGCGGCCACTCTATGGCCTCGATCAGCTCCTGCTTGAGCGATCCCAGGCCGCCCAGGTCGCTCCAGCTTACCGCCGGCAGCTCCACCAGTACCTCTCTCATGCTGGAGGGCTCAATCTCCTTGAGCGCCTCTTCGAAGTCCTCTCGTCTGACCAGCATATGCTCAATGATCTCGGGAGGAATCTCATCCTCGGTGGTCATATCGGGCATATAGCGGCGCAGCGCCCTCATGGCCGCCTCTTTGCATAGCGCATTGATGTCTGCGCCCACGAAGCCGTGCATGCGGTCCGCCAGGCTCTCCAGGTTTACGTCATCCGAGAGGGGCATGTTTTGCATGTGGATCTGCAGGATCTCAATCCTATCCGATCGGTCGGGCACGCCAATCTCTATCTCCCGGTCGAAGCGACCGGGACGGCGGAGAGCCGGATCGATGGCCTCCTCCCGGTTGGTGGCTCCGATCACCACTACCGCTCCCCGCTCTTTTAAGCCGTCCATCATGGCCAGGAGCTGGGCCACCACCCGCCGCTCCACCTCGCCGGTGACCTCGCCTCTCTTGGGGGCGATGGAGTCGATCTCGTCTATGAAAATTATGGAGGGTGCCGCCTTCTGGGCATCGTCGAAGATCTCCCGCAGCCTCTGCTCGCTCTCGCCATAATATTTGGACATGATCTCCGGACCGGCTATAGAAAAGAAGTTGGCTCCGCTCTCATTGGCCACCGCCTTGGCGATGAGTGTCTTTCCCGTGCCCGGCGGGCCGTAGAGCAGGACGCCCTTGGGCGGCTCAATGCCCAGCTTCTGGAAGACCTCGGGGTGCTTCATGGGCAGCTCAATCATCTCCCGCACCCGCTGCACTTCGCTGCGCAGCCCGCCCACGTTCTCATAGGTGGTGCCTGTGGCCTTGACCGAGCCGACGCTCTTGACCGGCTTTTCCAGGAGCACTATCTCGGTCTTCTCGCAGATGACCACCACGCTGTCGGGATGGGTCTCGGTGACCACCAGGGGGACCGCCTCCATCCGTCCCATGAAGGGATGGGCCCCGGAGCTCATGATGGGCAGGATGTCCCCGGCCACCACCGGCCTCTTCAGGGTCTGGCGGCGGATCATATCCGCAGCATCATCGCCATAATGCATATTGGACCCCGACGGCGGGGCCAGGATGATCTTCTGGGCGTCGGCGAACCTGGCCTTGCGGATCTTGACCCGGTCTCCTATGCCCACACCGGCGTTCTGGCGGATGAAGCCGTCTATCCTGATGTAGTCCTGGGACCAGTCCTGCCGGTCGGCACGCCAGACCTTGGCTGCGGTCATCCTCTTGCCCTCGATCTCGATGATATCCCCAGGCGAGAGGCGCAATGTCAGCAGCGCATTGGGGTCCAGGCGGGCTATGCCCCGGGCGGAGTCATTGGGATAGGCCTTGGCCACCTTGAGGTGAATATCTTTCACTTCCCACACAATCCGGCTTTATTTTGCGGCAAGCGATATAAATTTATCCGAAGCCGGTTGCGTTTTTCGATATTCTTATGGCGAACAAGGCCACTGCATCGCCGCTTTAGGGAGGGCTTGCCTTCACCTCATCCACAGTAT
>NOLC01000025.1 GCA_002256595.1 Methanosaeta sp. NSP1
ATTATCTTCAGCTTGATTTGGAATTCTCTGCAGCAATTCTATTTAGGGTGAGACAATTGTAGAGAGGGTACAGGGAGAAGAATGCGCGGATCAAATATTATAAAGCATAAATTTAAAAATAGATACAAGAGGCGGATCCTCTTTTCAATTCTCTTTTCTAGTTGTTGAACTGTGAAATTGCCACAAGGATCACGAAGAGCCCAGTCAACATCGCGATGATGTTTATTGTTTCTGGCCTTTTGATTCCATGTGATTTGGGATGCTTCGGCTTATCGTAAACAAATTCAGTAGCTCTGCCATATTGATGCATTTGATCATTTATCCCCGTCAAAGACATTTAATTTCACCTCAATCTTGTTAACCATTTCAAATTCATTTTCTACCTATTTTACCTTTTTGGCACGATAACGTAAATATCAAATTCCATTTAAAGGGAAAGCAATTAGAGTAAATAGCCTTTAATCCAATGCAAATAGTGGCCGATCAAAAAATGGATGCTCGCATCCATAATAGCAGGCCAAATTCATGGTAAATCTTCCATAGCTTTTAATACTGATGAGGGAGACTTGAGATAAAAAAAAAGGCCCGGCGAGCAAATGCCCAGCGTTAAATATACCCGAATAGAAATTACCCAAGAAGCATATATGGCCTTAGAGGCAGAAGCCATTCTCCAAGGTAAGACCCTGAAGAAGCTCGCATCGGAAATGATATTAAAAGGGGCCTCTAAGAAGGCTCTAAATTTTGTTCAGGAATCTGCAGTTTCAAATGAAGCCAACTTGAATTTTAGCAAAGATAAACTATCAAGAGTGATAAACGATATCGGCACAACAAAGATAAACATCGACGAGGGCGTTATGGAGAACGTCCAAAAGAGCCTGATCGAGGAAGGATATCAAGGTGCAATGCTATATGTGGCTCAGCATATGGCATCAGTGCAACGAGACGAGCTTTTTAGGATATTGACAACCTGTCAGCTCAATAGAGTGCCTTCGGCTATGGCCGTGGAAATCATTAAAAGCTTGAAGAGAATGCAGGGTGGCAATTAGGCATCAATGATATTAGAGATGCCTCTCATCTCATTTTGCATTTCTTGCCGTAATGGGGACATCTGGTGTTGGTGCAAACATCGCGGGATGCCTCGGTCAGATTCACCAAAAGCATATCCAGACGGTCCAGGAGATCCGGGCCAACATGAGCAGCCTCGGCCCTGGCCAGGATTGAGGCCGCCTCCTCCTTTAATGACCTGGCCTTTTCGCCTTTGAGATATGCGGCCCGGTCCTCCAGATCGCGAACCTCTTTCTCTGAGATCGACTCCATGACTGCCCATGCAGCCCAGGAGGTAGATCAACTTTTCTTAGATATAGCAGGCCCGCGGATCTACGGCGATTCCGAGGATGCTCTTATTGCCTGCAAAAACGTCTTTGGCGATCCAGGCGCAGCCCTCTGCCGCTGCGCATCTGCCCAATGGCTCGACCTTGCGGCCCAGCAGCTCAGATACGCGCTCGCACAGCTTTGCCGCCGGGCTTCCGGCCATATAGAGATCGGGGCTCTCCTCGCCCAGGTCTCGGCAGAGAACCAGGAGGGCATTGATCTCCATGGCCGCAAATAGCGATAGAGACTCCAGGGCGGCGGACCTCTGCAGAGCCGAGCATTGCTCAAGGCCGGTCTTTCCCATCTTGGAGAGAATGCCGCCGCAGTTGAAGGCCTGGTTTGCAGTCATCTTTCCCGAGTCCACGTCTCTTATGGCCTGAACATCCAGAGGGCCCTGCATCAGCCCGGGGGCAAATATGGGTGCGTCAATGGCGCCAGCGATCTTTCCCTGCAGCACGGCAAATGTGACTGTATTGGAGCTGGCGTCGCATACGATGAAGCTGGGGCTTTTATTCCTGAAAATCCCATAGGCCAGGCCCACCTTCTCCGGGCTCATGCCGTGGGAGAAGACCATTAGCCGGGGATCGATATCGCTGCCGCGGTGAATGCCTGGCAGAAGTATGGCCGGCCACCCCGACTCAGCTATGGCCTCAAAAACCCTGGTGCCGCCGCCCACATGAATCCCGGCCCCCTCCCGGCAGATCAGACCCCGGTTGGGGGCATCACATAGCCTCATGATTTGGTTGATGCCGTCCCCCATGGAGTAGCTGAGGGCGACCAGCTCTATATCTTCACAGCCAAAATTTCGATGGATCAGCTCTACAATACAATCTGCAGAGCAGAGGCTGGCCTCGTCTCTGGGAAGGCTCCAGCAGCGCCCCTCCGGAGTGGCAAATCTTATGGCCGTGGTTCCGTGGTCTACTCCTATGAACATGTGATCAGTCCAGACTCAGATCTCACTGGCGGAATCTGATATTACCGATAGCCCTTCATAAGATTATCCCGCCATCAGGCCAGAGTTAAATCGGCTAGCCATGAATGAGATAGCCGATTACCACCATCAAAACAAGCAACAGAGCCAGGAGAGCCAGACCGTGGACAGGTTGTATCGGCCCGCCCTCTCGGCCATGCTTGGGCCGATGCTTCAGAATCTCTTCTGCGAACTTCTCCTGCTGCTTCATGGAGTCACTCTTTTCCATCATAAATCACCACTCTCTTTCTCCTTTCCGCCTTGGGCTGCAAAATGGATCATGCATCTTGATCTCGAGCCTTTGCTTCTGACTCTGCCATCGCTTCAGCGCCGGCAGCAGCCGCCTGCCGATCCCTCCAGGGTACTGGCGGTCTTCATAGCCGCCGCAGCCTCCTTCTTCATTCCCAGGCAATGCATGGCCAGTGCCTTGTTGTACCAGGCTCCTGCAAAATAGGGATCGGCAGCAATGGCTGCGTCAAAGTATCCCAGTGCCTCCGAGTATTTCTTTTGTTGGGCAAGCACCATTCCCATATTGCTCAGAGCATCCTTATGGGTGGGTGAGAGCTTAAGCGTCTCCTTAAAGCACTGCATAGACTCAGGCAATCGGCCGAGGCTGGCCAAAACCAGCCCCTTGTTGTTCCAGGCCTCCGCCAGGGACGGGTCTATTTCCAGAGCATGATCATAGGCTTTGATGGCCTCATCCCTCTGCCCACTGTTGCAGAGCTCATTTCCCTTCTCCATCCAGAAGCCGGCAGACTGCATCTCATCAGTTGAAGGAATAATAAGAATGGAATAAGCCCTATTCGAAGAAAACTCCATGAATGAGTTAATCGCCTATTATAGGAAAAAGATTTCGACCTGAAATGTCAGCCTAGGCTGACCAAAAGCCGGAATAGGATATCCAATGCCGCAGCGTCCCATATTTCAGCAGCTTTAATTGGCAGCTTCACCCGTATCTTGAATTGACCTCCATCTCCTGTCCACAGCAGACGATCTCAATTCAGCTCCTTCTCTGCGCCACCTCCTTTATCATCTCTGCGGATATGGCGATGCCTTTGCAGGTGTGCATATTG
>NOLC01000125.1 GCA_002256595.1 Methanosaeta sp. NSP1
TCCAGACTCTGAAAATTCAACCAGGCTCATATAGGCGAAATAATTTCGGGACTCCAAGCTCCCCTTAAAGCAATCAAAGAGCCCGGATCCTCCCTTCGAAATAAGCTTTTCCGGAGAAGTTGCCTTTTATGTTTGCAGATGCAAAATCAATTAGGTTGTGATTATGATGGAGATTGTAACGTCCAGGCAGATTGAGATTGTCGATATCACAGATGGCATTGAACGATATGTTAATGATTGCGGCAGAGAAAAGGGCATCTGCCTGGTTTATTCACTTCATACCACAACCGCACTGATAATAAACGAGGCTGATGAAGCCTTGCTCAATGATATTTTGAAGCTCATGGAGAAAATAGCGCCGCAGGCCGCCGGCTATCAGCATGACCGGGGAGACGGCAATGCCCACGCCCATCTCAGGGCAGCACTGCTGGGAAACAGCGTCATCATTCCCATAGAGAAGGGCGGATTGGCTTTGGGAACCTGGCAGAGGATATTGTTTATAGAAATGGATGGCCCCAGAAAGAGGAGACTTTCTATCCGGATCATAGGAGATTGATCTCTATGACTGGAGAATAGGAACGATAGATAAAAACATGGAGGTACCCGAAAAGGGGGGGCGGAAGGCGGGAAAAGATGCATCTTTTCGCCATGCCGCCTGATCTGTTTTATTTAAATATGGTTGTGCCTGTGGTCATGGCCAGCTCCTTAAAAGCGGCCATGAGCTCCTTTGTGATCGGTCCCGGCTTGCCGGTTCCAATCACCCTTCCATCCACCTTGGTGACCGGCGCAACTTCAGCCGCAGTTCCGGTGACGAAGACCTCGTCAGCGGTGTAGAGGTCGAAGAGACCCATCTCCTTTTCCTGGATGGGATTTCCCTTGATCTCGGCCAACTCCATAACTGCAGCTCTGGTTATACCCTTGAGGTTGCTGATGGTATGCGGGGTGAAGATCTGTCCTTCTTTGATCACAAAGATGTTGTCTCCGCTCCCCTCAGAGACCAGACCTCTGGAGTCGAGGATGATGGCCTCATTGCCTCCTTTGACATTGGCCTCGATCTTGGCCAGGATGTTGTTGAGATAGTTGAGGCTCTTTATGTTGGGCGGCAGGCTGTCAGGGCTATTTCTGCGCACAGCGACGCTGATGGCGGTAAGCCCGACCTCGTAGAGGTCCCCGTACATTGCTCCCCAATCGATGGCGATTATTATGACTGTGGGCTTGGGGCATTTATTGGGATCGAGGCCCAGGTCGCCGTAGCCGCGACTGACTATCGGCCGGATATAGGCATTGCGCAGATTGTTCTTCCTCAAGGTCTCAAGGATGGCTTCGCACATCTCCTTCTGGCTCAGAGGGATGCTGAGCATAATGGCCTGGGCAGAGTCGAAGAGTCTCTGGACATGTTCCTCAAGCCGGAAGACTCTTCCATCGTAGGCTCTGATTCCCTCGAAGACTCCGTCTCCATAAAGAAATCCGTGGTCGAAGACCGAAACTGTAGCCTGTTCCTCTGGAACAAACCTCCCATTAAGATAAATCAGATTCATAGAGCATCTCAAAATCTGATAATTGCCGAGGATAAATGGCTTTTGATCGTCAGATCGATTTTCATATCTCCATCTTGGAGATCGATGGGTTTATTAGTCTGGCAAGGAAGGAGGTTGCCTACTCTTACGGGGTTTGAAGCTTATGGCAAGACTTGGTTTCATCGTCTCGGAGTTCAATAGGGACATCACCTATCAGATGGAGCTTTTGGGCAGGGAACATGCCCAGTTCCTGGGAGCAGAGGTTGCAGGCGTTGTTTATGTTCCAGGCGTCTATGATATGCCCCTTGCGGCAAAGAAGCTTCTCCGTCGCGAGGACATAGACGCTGTAGTGACCATCGGCTGCGTGATTCAGGGCGAGACGGCTCATGATGAGATCGTGGTCTCCCAGGCAGCCCGAAAGCTGATGGATCTCTCTCTAGAGTTCGACAAGCCTGTAACTTTAGGCATCACCGGACCCAAGATGTCCCGGCCGGACGCCCACAAGCGGGTGGACTATGCCAAGAGAGCAGTCGAGGCGGCGGTCAAGCTCCTGCAGAGGCTGGGAGGAGAATAGCAATGGTCTCGGCGCGGATGGCCTCCATCCATGAGTCCACCACCATGAAGATCTCGGCCATGGCCAAAAAGCTTGCAGCCACCGGCCAGGATGTCATAGATATGGGGGTTGGCGAGCCGGATTTCGATACGCCCAAGAATATTGTGGAGGCGGGCTGCAATTCTATTCGGATGGGCGAGACACGTTATGCTCACACGGCAGGAATTGCGGAACTGCGCCGGGCCATTGCCGATAAGCTGGCGAGGGAAAACAACCTTCATGTCACTGCCGATGATGTGACTGTGACGCCCGGAGCCAAGATGGCGGTTTTTGCCGCCATTCAGGCTCTGCTGCAAGAGGGCGATGAGTGCGTCCTCATCGGTCCCTCCTGGGTCAGCTATGAGCCGTGTGTGGCTTTCGCCGGCGGCAGGGTTTCCTGGGGACGGGTGGATGAGAATTTTATGCCCCAGGATCTGTCGGAGAGCATCAGCCCCAAAACCAGGCTGATCATCGTCAATTCTCCTTCCAATCCCACCGGCTCAGTCTTCGATGGCAAGGTCCTGGAGGCGATCAGGGATCTGGCCGTGGATCACAACCTCTCCGTCATATCCGATGAGATATATGAGAAGATAATTTACGATCACCAGCATATCAGCATAGGCTCTATGGAGGGGATGGAGGAGAGGACTGTCACCATCAACGGCTTTTCCAAGAGCTACGCCATGACCGGATGGCGTCTTGGTTATCTGGCCGGCCCCAAGGAGACCATGAAATGGGTGAACCGGCTGCTCTCTCACTCCGTATCCCAGGCCACCACCTTTGTGCAGAGGGCGGGGGTGGCGGCCTTGCAGGGGCCCCAGGATGAGGTGGCAGCTATGGTGGCGGAGTTTAAAGCCCGCCGGGATATGCTGGTCTCGGGGCTGCGAGACCTGGGCATACCCTGCAGCATTCCCGGCGGAGCCTTTTATGTCTTCCCCGATGTATCCCATCTGGGCGGCGGGGATGCTTTCACTGACAAGCTGCTCAAAGAGGCTCTCATAGCCGCCACACCGGGCTCGGCCTTCGGGCCGGATGGGAGAAATTATGTCCGGCTCTCCTATGCCACATCCCAGAGCCGAATCAGCCAGGCACTGGAGAGGATAGGCAGAATTGTGGGATAGTAAATCATTATTTTAATATTTTATATGGAAAAAATATTTTTTCTGAAATATAAGTTGTTGCTGAGCGATGCTCTGATAGCTTCAACCTGCATGTCTAGCGAGATGACCAAGATCGTTAATTTCTATAAAAATTTCTATATAGTGGATTTCTTAGAGCTAATCGATATGACCTGATTCAAGCGCCATGGAGGGCAAATTCACTCCTGATGGGAGCATGGCCGCCGAAGTGCCTCCCATGATTGATTTGGGATGACGTCGCTGCCGGTGATGGTGAGAGGAGAAGGAGCGAAGAATTAACATAACTGAGGGAAGGTCTTCCTCCATAAAGGAGAGGAAGATCTTTTGGCCAGAAGAGGAAGACAGGCAAGGCAGCAGGCTGCAGCAGACGGAAATGGAGTGTCCGGGCTTTTGGCGGGCAAAGAAGAGCACCTGGACATCTCGGCTCTGGAGACCTGGCTGTGGGATGCCGCCTGCGCCATTCGGGGGGCGACGGATGCGCCCAAGTTCAAGGATTTCATTCTGCCCCTGGTCTTCTTCAAGCGGCTCTCTGACGTCTTCGAGGATGAGTTTGCGGCCCACGTCGAAGAGTACGGAGACGAAGAGCTGGCCCGGAGCATCATCGAGGCCGATCTGGCCCATGCCCTGAAGACGGGCAGCACTCCCA
>NOLC01000226.1 GCA_002256595.1 Methanosaeta sp. NSP1
GGTCGCTCGGCATCAAAATTATCTGCCCTGCCATACGAGCTGGGACGAATAGTCCAGGATAGGAAGCTCAACAAGACGAAGATCCGGATGCATTATTTGTTCAAATCACAAGCAAGTGAGCACATAAGAGATTGTCCTGGATAGCAAAGCCTCTCAGCGAATTGAGCGGCGCGGTGCATTGTTCGACCTGGATAACAGATGTATATCGGCGAGAAGATGAAAAAGAGAATCCTTTAAAGAACGCATCCGCTGCAGTCCTGATTCCTGCACTCGATGTTGCTGATCTTCCACTTCAGCGCCCATAGCTTCATATCTTTGATTATATCGATCATATCCAGGCCGCTCTCAGTCAGGGTGTACTCGCTCCTGACCGGAAAGCAGTTGCTGTCCACTTTGTTTTCCACCAGCCCCTCTTTTTCCAATTCCTTGAGCCGCTCTGAGAGCACCTTCTGGGTGATGCCATACAGGCAGCTCTTCAGCTCGGAGAAGCGTCTGGTATGATCTCGGCCCTTGTAGAGCTCCAGGAGAATGAGCAGTGTCCATTTTCTGGCGATGTACTTGACGGTCAGATTGACTGTGCATCCTTCCTGCATGGTATCTTTGCAGAAACATCTCAGGCTAAATACTTTGGTATCCTTGACATACCACAGGGGAAAAACCGGAAATGTTCTGCTACCAGTGCTCACAGACCGCAGGGGGCACTGGCTGCACCATCAAAGGAGTATGCGGAAAGGAAGCAACAGTAGCCCGGCTGCAGGATAATCTGCTCTTCGCCATCAAGGGCATAAGCGCTTATCTATATCATGCACGGGAGCTGGGCTATACCGATCCTGAGGTGGATGCCTTCATAGAGCGGGCTTTCTTCTCCACCCTCACCAATGTAAACTTCGATCCCCAGGAGTTCCTCAACCTGGCGGTCAAGGCCGGAGAGATGAACATCCGGACCATGAAGCTGCTCAAGAAGGCCCACATCGATTGCTTCGGCGAGCCCACCCCGACTCAGGTGAAGACCGGCACAGTCAAGGGCCATGGCATACTGGTCACCGGCCACGACATGCACTCCCTGCACAGGCTCCTGCAGCAGGTGGAGGGCTCGGATGTATTCGTTTACACCCACTCCGAGATGCTTCCCGCCCACGGCTATCCCGGCCTGCGCAAGTACAAAAACCTGGCCGGAAACCTGGGCAAGGCATGGTTCGACCAGAGGCAGCTCTTCGCAGATTATCCCATGGCCCTGCTGGGCACATCAAACTGCTTCCTCATTCCCCGCGAGGAATACAGAGATCGCATGTTCGCCACCGGTCCGGTCTACATTCCTGGAGTAAAGCACATTGACGGCTATGACTACTCCGAGGTCATTGCCAAGGCCCGGGCTCTGCCCGAGCTTCCTGACGCGCCGGGAGACCATGTGCTCACCACCGGCTTTTCCACCTCCGTCCTGCTGGGCCATGCAGCCAAGATCAAGGAATTGGTAACGCAGGGCAAGATCAGGAGGTTCTTCTTGGTGGGAGGCTGCGATGGCCCCTCCAGGAAATGGGAATACTACCGGGAGTTCGTGCAGAAGCTGCCCAAGGACACAGTCATCCTCACCCTGGCCTGCGGCAAATTCCGCTTCAATGACCTGGATTTGGGAGACATCGAGGGCATTCCCCGTCTCATCGACCTGGGGCAGTGCAATGATGCCATAGTGGCCCTGGAGGTGGCTCAGGCCCTGGCCGAGCTCTTCGGGGTGACTGTCAACGATCTTCCCCTGACCCTGGTGGTGAGCTGGATGGAACAGAAGGCGGCAGCAGTGTTATGGTCCCTGCTGGCCCTGGGCATCAAGGGTATCTACCTGGGGCCGATTGTGCCGGGCTGGGTCAATGAGGAGATGCTCAAGATCCTGGTGGACAAATATGACATCAGGCTCATCAGCACCCCGGATGAGGATATAAAGAAGATGCTGGGCTGAAGCTCAACTGTTCAGTCGTCTCCCCTTCAGAGATGAGGGGGAGGAATTTTAATTGAACTTAATCAAGAGGATGGCGGATGGTGAAAGGAAATTGGCGCTGAGAAAGATAATCAAGATAGACGAGTCTTTATGCAACGGCTGCGGCAACTGCATAATTGCCTGTTCTGAGGGGGCCATACGGCTGGCGAATGGAAAGGCCCGCGTGGTCAGCGATGCTTTTTGCGACGGCCTGGGTGCCTGCATAGGAGAATGCCCCGTGGGAGCCTTGACCATAGAGGTAAGAGAGGCAGAGGATTTTAGTGAAGAGACGGTTAAAGCGCATCTGAGTCAATCCAAGATCCGCCAGGAAGAATCAGTTGAGATGCTTTCAGCAGCAAGAAAGGAATCAATGCCCATATCTCCCTGCAATGCAGCTCTCCATAGATCCTCAGAAGAGGGCCCTCAGCGTCATATGCGCAGGCTTGGTGAGTCGTCGCAGCTATCCAGCTGGCCCATTCAGATGCGTCTGGCGCACACCGATGCTCCTTACTTCAAGGATGCCAGTCTGCTCATAGCCGCCGACTGTTCTGCTTTTGCAGCTCCCTCCATCTCCGAATTCATCAAGGGCAGGGTTGTGCTTATCGGCTGTCCCAAGCTGGATGAGAATAAGCCGTTTCTAGGGAAATTGACTGAAATCCTGCGCTGCAATGATATAAAAGATATAACCGTATTGCATATGGAGGTGCCTTGCTGCTCCAATCTGGTCCGGCTGGTGTCGCAAGCTATGAGAGCATCAGGGAAGAGTATCCCCCTCCAGCAGTTCGTCTGCATGATCGATGGATCAGCAAAGAAAGAGTAATGGCTTGGTGAAATCTTGAAGGTCGTAATATTTTATAGTGGCGATTTCGGCAGTCGTGTGGCTGGAAACCTGGTGAACTACTCTGGCTTCTGTATTTCATGTGGCGAAGCCTGCACTCAATGCCGCAATGTGGCACCGGACCTGGGCAAGGACATTGTGGCCCTGGTGGAGATGCCTGATCCTGCATCCTTAGGGGATTTTATAGATGATTTGGAGCCGCTGCTACCCCAGAATATTCCCGCCGCAGACATAGCTATAGTAATAAATGTTCATCCCGATATCCTCTACGGCATGCTTCCCAGGCTCAAGGAGGCAGGGATTAAAGGCATCATCGGCGGCTCGGAGTCTCCACGCGAGCTTCCCCTGGGCCAGAGAAAGCAGGTGGAAGAGAAGGCGTCTGAGCTGGGAATGGAGGCGGCCTTTGCCAAGCCCTTCTGCGCCCTGCGCCCGGATCCGGCCAAGCCGCTAATCTCCAGCTTCCTTAAGGAGGCTAAAATCGGAGATCCGGTCATTGAATTCAATCTGCAGAAGAGCCGGGAGGGAAAGCACTCCATCCTGGCCGCCAATGTCGTCAGAAGCGCCCCCTGTGGCTCCACCTGGTTTGTGGCCAAAAGGATGCTGGGCCTGGAGCCGGATCAGCCCGATCTGAGAGAGAGGATCTCCGAGGCCCATCATTCTTATCCCTGCACCGGTTCCATGGAAAGGGACACTGAGCTCGGGGATACGGTGCTCCATGTCGGAGGCTATATCATTCGCGAGGCGGTGGAAGGTGGCCTGGCCAGAGCAAAAAAGCCGGACTGAATGGATCTCCTAAAAAGATGGAACGGGAATTAAGGGAGAGGGAAAGATGAAGATCACAGATCACATCCATGCCTTGAAGATCCCCTTCCAGATCACAGATCCTTCCGGCAACTCCCTGTCGCGGTTCGTTTATGTCTATATGATCTACGGTCAGGAGGTTTCTCTCATCGATAGTGGAGTGGCATCCTCGGAGAGGATCATCCTGGACTATCTTCGAGATACAGGCCGAAATCCGGAGGAGATTTCGCTCTTGATATTGACCCATGCCCATCCCGACCATATCGGAGCGGCCAGGGCCATAACGGAGATCTCAGGCTGCTCTGTAGCAGCGCACGGCGCTGATCGGGTTTGGATCGAAAATCCGGATCATCAGATGAAAGACCGGCCTGTGCCCGGCTTCAACTCTCTGGTGAGAGGATCGG
>NOLC01000023.1 GCA_002256595.1 Methanosaeta sp. NSP1
TAGCCCCTAAAATCAAGTCGCAAACCGGCTGGATTGGGCTTTTCCTTTTCATCTTTGCTTTAAGCCCGTCTGCCTCAGCCGCCGAGAACCTCACGGCTCATTTCATCGATGTGGGCCAGGGAGACTGTATCCTGCTCCAGTTCAAGGAAAAAAGCATCCTCATCGACGGAGGGTCACAGGAGATGGGCCTCAGGGTAGAAGAGTATCTGAGAGCACAGAACATCACCCGCCTCGATCTGCTGATACTGACCCATCCTCACGACGATCATATCGGCGGATTGATCACCGTTTTAAAGGACCTTCCTGCAAAGATGGCGATAGACAGCGGTGAAGATGATTCGTCCCTTATCTATGCCATGTTCAGAGCTCTGATAGAGAGGCAGAACATCTCCTATGCTCCGGCTCATGCCGGCCAGGAGATAGACATCGATCCGGCCCTCAAGATAGAGGTTCTCTGGCCACCACAGGGCGGCGTCTCCGGCAGGATGAACCTGAGCCATCAAGCTGCCATAAAAAATCCCTGGGAGTCCATTGTCGTGAGAACCCTTTCCGGAGACATGAATCAGCGCTCACTGGTCTTGCGCATAACCTATATTCAGACCTCCCTTCTGTTCATGACCGACGCAGATACTGTGGTGGAGAAGAGCCTTGTCTCCTCCGGATACAACCTCTCCAGGTCAGCATCATCTCTGTGGGAGAGGGAAATTACTACGGCTATCCCACCGGCAGGACGCTGCATGCTCTGCAAGCCGTCGGCTCCAGCGTCTACCGGACCGACACCTGCGGGGACATCAAAATAACCACTGACGGATTGAACTACTCCATAAGCCCGGAAAAAAGTTGTGGATTGCCGGAATAATATCCATCCATCTCAGAGTGACGCCGGCAAAAAGGATAGAAGCTCCTGGCCCAAGAGATCAGTGGGGAGGTAGATCATTCCCGTCCGGTTCCAGAGCTGCCGTCCGTCATCTCCCTTGACCGCTACGGTTTCCACGCCCTCTGATCCTTCCACCTTGTAAATGATCATGTCTTTTAATCCCTCACCGGTCTGGTCCGCTCCGGGAACGCCGATGGCCATGAAGCCGGGGAAGGATTTCTGCCAGAGCACGGCTCCATCTGAGCCATGCAGCAGGGCCATATCATTGGTGATTGATGCATCCTCTCCATATCGGATCAGATAGGCTGCCAGATCATCCATGCCGTCTCCGGTCAGGTCCGTGAGCGGAACAGCCATTGCCGGCCCGTCAAAGCTCTGCTCCCACAGCTTTGCCCCTCCCTGGCCGTCTATGGCCTCAAGCGTGGTGGCGGTGATGTTCATGAGATCATCTTCCAGCTCGCCGCTCATCGATCCGTTCAATTGGTATATGGCGATGATGCTATCCGGGACGCCGTCGGCTGTGAGGTTTCCAGCCGGATATTCGACTGCCAGGGCCCCGATAAATGTCTTCTCATCGATATCCATGCCACTGGCACCGCTGACCCTGGCAATGCGGGTGGACAGGCTGCCGTTCATGCCGTCAACATGGAAGGTATGCACCACCATATCAGGCGCATCGTCTCCATCAGTGTCTTTCACGGGATAGGCTCCAGATCTCATTGCCATTGGAGCCATCGAAGATGGAAACGCTGCTGGAAAGGCTCAATTCCTGCCCGGCGAGGACCTGGTCCACCATGACGTCGGTCAGACCGTTGCCGTTGACATCTCCCGCGGTCATGGCATAGACCAGTGATCCGGGATAATCCTTCTGCCACAGGGTACTGCCATCAGCGCCGCTGATCGCCGATATGCTTGAGTTGAAATCCTCTGTTTCCGCCTGGCTGCTGATGTTTATCACCAGCAGGTCCGATGCCCTGTCCCCGCTCAGATCCGGGACGGGAAGGGCCAGGCTGGTGACCTCCTGCACATTGGGGATCTGGGAATAAGAATCGTACAGAGAATTCTGATAGTCCTCTGAAGACATCTGATCTCCAGAATCCTGATCTGTTGCCTCTTCATCCCATGCTTGTGCTGTGGTGCCGTTAGATGGCTCAATAGTGGTTTGATCAAATGGATCTAATTCTCTTTCAAATGGCTCAACAGTCGCCTGGCCGTATGGATCGACAATCGGCCGGCCGCTTGCATCCAGTTCCTGAACATCATCCATGGAATCGTATTGGTAATCCTCTGCCGCACATGAGGCCAGCAGCAGAGAGCATGCAATTAAATAAAAGGATACTAATCTCATATTGACCCTCCTGCTTATTCCATATAGCTATGCAGGGTGCAAGCTTATGAATCTTAGCCCTCTCTCATAGCAGGTCGTGTACGCTAACTATTGAAAAGGCATCCTGAACGTCATCAGCTCCTTTATAGTCCATATGTGATCGGTCATTCCTTCTGCCATCGCAGGTGTTCTTTGCATCCATTTCTTCCTTCCTTGATCAATTCTTAACCGAAGTGACTTATGCGGCTTGACGAAGTTATACCAAGCTTGGAAGAAGTTCAGGGCATGACTATGCCTTCCCAAGATCTTGCTGCAATTCATGCTCTTGCGAACAAATCGAGCCAAGGAGTTTCGAATGGTGAGATTTAGCCTTTCGATATATGCAGTGTTGATTTTCCCCCCAGAATCAGCTCCAAGCAACTGCATTACTTCTCTTGGATCACCATATACAACACGCTGTATTACCTCTACGAGTCGTCCTTTTTCTCTTTTCTTGCACACCTTTGCGTACTTTAAGTTTGGGTAAGGAACCAGCACGGGATCTGGTCTTCTTCCTATCCCGCAGTAAGGCGGTGTCTCTAGAAAGCCGTAAATATTGAGTAGCCCTTCCTCAAAAGGATCCCAATTATCCGAAGTAAATACGGGAATAGGCGAATCAATTGCTCGACGTCTCTCAATATCACCAAAGAATTCAATGCAATCATCCGCCGTTCTCTTGCCTTCGTGATGGCTCAAAAAAAGTCGGGTGTCCGGTTTTATTGCAGTTAGGCTATAGACATCACCGTATTCTTTCGAATCGCTGGCAACGACGTTTTTCTCCTTTTTTTATGTACGACCAAATCTCATCAACTTGAATGCGATCTAAGAGAAGTTCATTCAAAAAATAATCCGTCACTTCTTTGCAGTGCTTACCGGCAAGATCTACCCACCTACATATTGTGCTCTTATCATGTCCTGAAATCCGCGCAGCTCCGCGAATGCTTCCTTTCTCTGGAATTAGTGACAATGTTCGACAGACCTCATCAATTGGAGTATTAAGACCGAAGAACGGCGTACCATGAGTCTCGCTAAAGCAATGACCACAAGTTCTGCATTTAAGAAGCGCCCTGTTATCCTTTCCATATCGTTCTTTCAAAACTATGTTTCCTACACCCGTTTTCCCGTAATCTGAACAATCCTTCTGCCAGCACCAAAATTTTGACAGCTCAAGATTAGATTCCATCGCTACTCCAGCTAATTATAGGCTGAGGTAGTATAAAAACATTTCAGTAAAACAAGGACACGACCTCATAGCAGGTGGGGACAGAATCAGCCGAATAAATTATAATCGATCATTCTCTTAAGGCTGGAGATATGCCCGCTTTCTCGAACTCCTTTTTCGCTGCCTCTCTGATATCGCAGCCTGTGCCCTTTGCCACATTCCTTCCCGGGACATTGACCTCCAGCCGCAGGATCAGCTCGGAGTATTTGGAACTGACAAGCTGCACGCTCATGGGCCTGTCCTTGAGCACCAGAGGATGGCTTCGGGCGCACTGGAATATGATCTCCCTGGCCCGGTCTATATCGGAAGCCTTTTCCAGGTCGAAGTCCACCACCCAGGTGATCTCGGGCTCCCGAATGGACCAGTTGATGATGGGCTCGTTGCCCATAATGCTGTTGGGAACTATTATCCTCTTATTGTCAGTGGTTTTAATCACCGTATGCCGCAGGGTGAGATCCTCAATCTGGCCGTACTCGCCCCGAAAATCCACCAGATCACCTACCCGGTAGGGTTGAAAGACGGCTATGAAAATGCTGGCGGTGAAGTTGGCCAGAGAATCCTTGGCCGCAAAGCCTATGGCCAGGCCGGCGATGCCGGCACCGGCAACAACTGCCGTGACCAGGCTTCTCAGTTGGGGTATCTGATAGACGATAAGCATCAGACCGATGGTATAGATGGCAGCCGAGACCAGCCGGCGAAGCATAAGCTGCATGGTCTGGTCCATCTTCATCTGGATCTTGGCCGCCACGGTAGGGAAGTAATTCATAAGCATGCGGTCCGCAATGCTCGCTGCAGATCGAGTAAAAATAATAATCAGTATTATGAGTACAGTATATAAAATAATAGATGTTACATCTATCTCGCTGATGGCATTGGCTATCATCTGGACGAAGACCAGGTCCACGTGCCTGCCGGTCAATGAATCCACTGTCTGCTGAGTTATATTTGCCAGGCGAAGAGGATCGGTCATGCCTGCGATGTCTGTAAGATTCATCAGTGGCTGGAATAGAAAAAGTATATTTAAAGGTTTCCGGATCAGCAGGCAAAGTGCAGCGCCCTGAAATCATTTTGCGCCCGGTAGAATTTAATATAGAATATTTTATTTATCTAACTTTCTCAATAAGAAAATGCAGGCATATGCGTTTTATGCTCTCCGAAAAACAGTTCTTATTTTCCTTTTGTCTGAGGATTCTTTATCCTGGCCGATACTGGCTTGATGCCCTATCTTTCCAGGCGATCTTTGAATTCGTTATTCCGCCTTTCTTTGGGCGCCGAATCAGCTTCCATGATCTCCTTTTAT
>NOLC01000105.1:0-380 GCA_002256595.1 Methanosaeta sp. NSP1
CGGGCAAAGCCTGCTGCTACTGTGGAGAGGATGTGGGTTCGAAGAGCGCTTTCGCTGGCCAGCTTGGACCAGATCTCCTCCGGGCTGCCGTTTATGTAGTGCTCGAAAAGCTCCTTCATCTCCGAGCTGTTCTTGGCCATGAGAAATGACTCGCCATAGGGGTCCAGCCCCGGCCGGCCAGCTCGACCAGCCATCTGGCGGTACTCGATAACCGGTATGGGTGCCATTCCCTTCCCGTACTCATATCTCTTGTAGCTCTTGATCAGAACCCTTCGAGCCGGCAGGTTCAGGCCGGCGGCCAGGGTGGGGGTGCTGGCTATGACCTTGATGCGGCTGTCCCGGAATCCCTGCTCCACCAGACGCCTCTGTTCCGGCAGCAG
>NOLC01000105.1:441-3760 GCA_002256595.1 Methanosaeta sp. NSP1
CTGGCCAGGATGCTGGAGGACAGCTCCCTGGTGGCGGCATCGACAGGCATCAGGCTGGCCAGCCGTGAGGCTGCGGCCTCGGCATTCTTCCTTGAATTCTCGAAGATCAGGATCTGGGCCGACTGGGAGAGAGTGTCCTTGACCAGGGACAGGGACTCGTCCTTTCCACCCGCCAGGTGCGCCTCGCCATCGGAGAAAACCAGCCGTTCATTGCAGATGACGCCCTCCCGCAGGCGGATGGGACGCCAGTCGCTGCAGACCATATCCGCAGCCAGCCAGGAGGCAATCTCCCCGGCATTGGCAACGGTCGCCGAGAGGCCTATGACCTGCAATTCGGGGTTAGAGCGGCGCAGCTTGGTGATGGTCATCTCCAGAGTCGGGCCGCGGCCGGGATCATTGAGCAGATGGATCTCATCCACCACCAGCACGGAGAGGTCTCTCACCCAGGAGGCTCCGTTTCTCATCAGCGAATCCGCCTTCTCCGATGTGGCGATGATGATCTGATTTCTGCCCAGCCGCTCATCCTTCTTGTCGAAGTCTCCTGTGCTGATGCCCACGGCCACTCCGATGTCCCTGAACTTCTTGAAGGATTCGTATTTCTCCGAGGCCAGCGCGCGCAGGGGAACAATGTATAGAGACCGGCGGCCGGCTAAAGCGGCACGCAGCATGGCCAGGAGCATGCTCCTGCCATCCAGAAGGCCCCTTTCCACCGCCTCGGCCTGAGGAGGATAAAGCTCCCTGTAGCCGCGGCCGGCATAGACCTCAACCGCCTCGGGAGGCAGCCACGTGCCCAGGTCCTTTATCTCCAGCATCAGGCCACCAGCCGCATCTCTAATTTCTGCATTGACATCTCAGATCCTGATTTCTTTTGCGAGATGCGGTCTTGAATTGCATCTCCTCTAATCTTAAATACTACGTGAAAGTACTAACTGCGGGATTGCAGTCGCAATCTCCAAAAGAGATCATCATATAAATGCATCTTCCATGGAGGGAAACTAATGTATGCCGATCGGATAAAGAACCTCCCCCCCTACCTCTTTGCAGCCATCGATAAGGCCAAGCAGGAGGCTAGAAGCAGGGGCGTGGATGTCATTGACCTGAGCGTTGGCGATCCCGATTTGCCCACGCCCCAGCACATTGTAAAAGCCCTGAATCAGGCGGCCAGCGATCCATCCAACCACCAGTATCCCTCCTACGAGGGAAAGCTGGCTTTTCGCAAGGCAGTGGCCGACTGGTATCAGAGGACCTTCGGGGTGCAGCTCGATCCACAAAAAGAAGTGCTGACACTGATCGGCTCCAAGGAGGGCATAGCTCATGCCCCTCTCGCGTTCATCAATCCGGGAGATGCGGCATTGGTGCCCGATCCAGCCTATCCGGTCTACAGGACAGCCACAGTCTTTGCCGGTGGCGAGCCGGTGATAATGCCGCTCTTGCGGGAGAACAGGTTCTTGCCGGACCTGGATGCCATTGCTCCAGCGGATGCCCGCCGGGCCAAGATCATGTTTCTCAACTACCCCAACAATCCCATAGGGGCATCGGCAGACGGAAAATTCTTCAAAAAGTTGATCGATTTCGCCCATGATAATGATATCATTATCATGCACGACAATCCCTACTCCGAAACCTATTACGACGAAAAGAGGTCGCTCTCGCTGCTGGAGATGGAGGGAGCAAAGGAGGTGGCGGTGGAGTTTCATTCCCTCTCCAAAACATACAACATGACCGGCTGGAGGATAGGATCGGTGGTGGGCAATGCCGATGTGGTGGCAGGCATTGGCAAGATCAAAAGCAATATAGACTCCGGGACCTTCGGAGCGGTGCAGGATGCCGGAATTGTGGCTCTGGGCAGCCCCAAGTCGGTGGTGGACGAGATCCGGCAGGTTTACCGCCACAGAATCGAGATCCTCTACAAGGCCCTCAAAGATCTGGGGCTGGAGCTGGAAAAGCCCCGGGCCACCCTCTACCTCTGGGCCTGGGCAGGCGGAAGCTCCATAGAGTACGCCGGACGCCTTTTGGAGAAGACGGGCATTGTGGCCACCCCGGGAGTGGGCTTTGGAAAATACGGGGAAGGGTACATCAGGTTCTCCATCACCCAGCCCACGGCCAGGATCGAAGAAGCAGCAGCGCGGCTGGAGAAGATGGGAAATTGATATGAATTAAATCCGAAGGGCATTAGTTATTAATATTTTTATAATTTATAATTTATTATTATGGAGGAGACTGAAATTGCTAGAAAATTATTCTGCTAAGGATATGGAGGCTAAATGGCAGAAGACCTGGGAGGATAAGGCGGTCTTCCAGCCGGAGCCCGACTCCCGGGAGAAGTTCTTTTTAACCATACCATACCCCTATCTCAATGGAAATCTGCATGCCGGGCACACCCGAACCTTCACCATCGGCGATGCCGTGGCCCGCTTTCAGAGAATGCGAGGAAAGAACGTCCTCTTTCCCATGGCCTTTCATGCCACGGGAACGCCCATAGTGGGCCTTTCGGAGCTGATTGCTAACCGGGACCCTCTGATCTGGGATGTTTACACCAAGCTGCACGGCATTCCCGAGGAGGAGCTGGCAGCTTTAAACACCCCGGAGAAGATTGTGCTCTACTTCCGGCGCATGGCCAGGGCGGCCATGCAGTCCATAGGCTATTCCATAGACTGGAGGCGGGAGTTCACCACCACCGATCCGGCCTACAGCAAGTTCATCGAGTGGCAGTACGGCATATTGCGCCGGCTGGATTATGTGGTCAAGGGCAGCCATCCGGTGCGCTGGTGTCCGCACGATAAGAATCCGGTGGAGGATCACGACATCCTCAAGGGAGAGGATGCCACCATCATGGATTTCGCTCTGATCAAGTTCCGGATGGGAGACAAAGTCCTGCCCTGCGCCACCCTGCGCCCCGAAACTGTTTTTGGCGTAACCAACCTCTGGCTCAATCCTGATGTCAATTATGTCCTGGCCACTGTCAACGGCGAGAGCTGGGTGGTGTCCCGTGAGGCCTACGAGAAGCTGACATTCACCGACCGGACGGTGTCTTTGGTGGGGGAGATCTCGGGACGGGAATTGATCGGCAAGAAAGTCAGCAATCCCCTGACCGGAACGAAGGTTCTGGTTCTGCCCGCCGCCTTCGTGGACCCGGACAACGGATCGGGAATAGTGATGTCCGTTCCGGCTCATGCTCCTTATGATTATCTGGCCCTCAAAGACTTATTCGGCAAGGACCTATCCGGGTACGGCATCAGCGAGGATCTGAGAGATATCAAATTCATATCCCTGATTGAGTCGCCTGGCTATGGGGAGCTGCCTGCGGTTGAAGCCGTAA
>NOLC01000002.1 GCA_002256595.1 Methanosaeta sp. NSP1
AGAAAACAAGATAAGGGGTTCAGCAAATATGAAGACTAATGTATCGTGGCTGTTTCTGATAGCGTTTGCCTTTTTCGTATTGGGATTTCAAGCTGTGGTGCTGCCAGATTCGGCATCCACCGCATCGGGCTCTTCGGTTGACGATTATATTGATCAAAGCAATATCCAAAGCATCGATGTTGAGGGCACCGGCAACCAGGCCAAAGCATCTCGGGAAAGGTATTTTGCGGAAAAAGAGAATTCCACTCTGGATTGGGATATGCCGAGCAGCCTTTCTGGTAGCGGGAGCACACCTCTTCAGTCAAGAAGCCCGGCTCAAGAGCAAAGCCCGGCAGAGGTTCAGGATGTCGCCTCCTCCACCCAGCCATCAGGTATATCCGATAATGCCCAAGTAGCATCCAACGACTCCATCATAGCCAACGCCTCAGGAACCTGGTCGTTGCAGCTCATTGATAGCATCCAGAGGGATGTATCGCTTGCCTTATTCCAGGAAGGGGGCTCCATATTCGGCTCAGGAAGCATCAGAGAGGATAATAGCACCCGTCAGGTGATGGCATCAGGGATGATGCAAGGAGAGCAATTGAGCCTTGACCTGACCTCACAGCAGCCCATAATGCTCTATAAGCTTCTCTTGAACCTATCTCATGACGACGCATCAGGAAGATACAGTGTAATATCAGCCAGCGGCGACAAGTGGACCGGCGAGGTAGAGGGATTTAGGCTGGCAGCCTGAGTTTTTTTTTTAAAAATTTTTAATGATACTTAATTAATTATAGGGAATTAAAAGTGTGCATCTCTATCAGATGCTCTCATGGTAAAAAGATTGCAGAAGCCCTCCATTCCAATTTATTACACTACCCTTCTTTGGTTTAGGTCGTCCAACCTCATTTATTCCCAAAGGATTGATATTCTATTGAGTTCAGTTTATCTGGGATTGAAGGAAATCTGATTTTCGTTGTCGAGAACGTCATCAATTTGCCGCGAGTCTGAAAGGAGATCCAGCAGGTCAAGCAGGAAGGTGATGGAAATTGCAGGAAAATGCAGTGGACGAGTCTGAAATCGCTTTAGTGAAGAAAAATATCAATGATGCCTTGGAAGCTGACTATCACGATCGAATGCAAGAACTGGATAGCCGGTTCACTGAGCTGAAGTTAGGCACTCCTGTGCAGGAAGATTACGCACTTATGCGGGATGCTATAAGCAAGCTTCAGGAGCAGATACGAGATAGCAATGATTTAGAGTACACAGAGGATGACTACGAAGAAGTGACCAAGGAGTTCTATGAAGAGCTTCTCGATGAGGTGGGGAGCAGAGACCGACGCGGCAAGGTGGTCATCGACTTCGTAATCGATAGGCTGAAGAGCATCCTTGATGATTTTGAGGTGGGGGACGAGTAGGTTAGATGCATATTGTTAGAAAAGGAAAACGGCATGATGGAATATGTGATGAAGATGGCCATCGCCAAAGCAGGCTCACAGAAAAACTGATGCTCGCCAGAAAAATGTGGCGCATTATAATGATACAGAAGGCCGAAGGATCTGCATATAAAAATCTTGGAATACGCAATTCACTGGTCATTAGAGAGACTATCCAGGCCATACTGCCTTCGAAGGAAGTGTCCAAGCCTCCTTTTGAGTGAAGATGTTTGAGGTTAGATCAACTAATTAAAATTTCAAGGCAATCAAGCAATTAGCGAGAAGGTGAGAACTAATGCCAGGAAATAGACTTCTAGCAGGATTAATAGGAAAATCGATCGATGTGGTATACACAATCTCCGTCATTGACCGCCTCTTAGAAACAGGAGAGCCGGGCGTAACCAGCGGCATATTAAAGGACGAAGACACAGACTGCATATTGTTAGAAAAGAAAAACGGCATAATGGAATATGTGATGAAGATGGCCATGATAAGAATTATCTCTATGGTCTGAGAATAGAAACCGGCAAGCATTGGAACCAGAATGGATGTAGTCAATTGAACGAAATGGAAAGAAGCAATCTGCTAGGGGATTTAGAGAAGGCCTGGCCAGAGAAGTTCGCATCGGATGAAGAGATATTCAGCCATATACATGCAGGCGATAAGATCTTCATAGGCACAGGCTGCGGCGAACCTCAATACCTAGTTCAGGCTCTGGTGAACTTCGTCAGCGCCAATCCCAAAGCATTTTCCGGAATCGATCTCATACACGTATGGACCCTGGGAACAGCTCCCTATCTAGATGATAAATTCCGTGACAACTTCCGGATCGACTCATTCTTCATAAGCGAAGGCACGAGAAATGCGATCAACAGAGGTGCAGCAGACTATACGCCCATATCTCTTTCAGCGGTTCCTGGCCTTTTCCGAAGGGAGATAATACCAATAGACGTAGCTTTGATCCAGACATCTCCTCCCGATAAGCACGGGTACATGAGCCTGGGAATAAGCGTAGATCTCGTCAAAGCTGCGACCCAGAAGGCATCAATGATAGTCGCCCAGATAAACTCCCATATGCCTCGCACTCAGGGTGATGGATTCATAAATATAAAAGATATAGATTTCATTATTTCTCACGATGAACCACTGCTGGAGTATACGGTGGAAGATCCTGGGGACATAATCAACGCCATCGGCAAGTATGTTGCCCGGATTATCGAAGACGAATCTACGCTTCAGGTTGGATATGGCATTATACCCAATGCTGCGGTATCATACTTGGGTGAGAAAAAGCATCTTGGGGTGCATACTGAGCTCTTAAGCGACGGCATCATTGATTTGATGCAAAAAGGCGTGGTTGATAATAGCAGGAAGTCCATCGATGTGGGAAAGACTGTTGCCTCCTATTGCATGGGCAAGAGAGAGACTTATGAGTTCCTGGATGAGAATCCAACCGTTTCATTTAGAACCATTGATTATGTTAATAATCCGTTGAATATTGCCAAGAATAAATTGATGACTGCAATTAACAGCGCCATGGAAATTGATTTAACCGGCCAGGCAACTGCAGAATCACTTGCCGGGACATTCTACTTCGGAATCGGCGGCCAGGCAGATTTCATGAGAGGTGCTGCGCTTGCACCGGGAGGCAAGAGCATCCTGGCCCTTCCATCAACCGCTATCAATGATACTATTTCCAGGATAGTGCCATCCCTCCAGGAGGGGACGGGAGTAACCTTTACCAGAGGGGATGTCCACTATGTAGTGACTGAGTATGGCATAGCATATCTCCACGGCAAGAATATCAGGGAACGCGCCATGGACCTTATTGCTATCGCTCATCCCAAGTTCAGACCGTGGCTCATTGAAGAAGCTCGAAAGCTCTTGTTCATCTACAAAGATCAAGCCTTCATTCCTGGGCTGAATGGGGTATATCCGGTGGCATTAGAGACATTCAGGACAACCAGGAGCGGGCTGCATCTTCTGCTCAGGCCGGTGAAGATCGGAGATGAGCCCTTGATGAAGGACTTTTTCTATGCTCTTTCCAGTGAAAGCATGTACCGCAGGTTCATGTCCGTTAGAATGGATATGCCCCATAAGAGATTGCAGGAGTTCGGGGTTGTGGATTATGCAGATCGGATGATGATCCTGGCCATTGTTGAGGGTGATAGCAGAGAAACCATCGCCGCAATTGGACAATATGAGATAAATGAGAAAATGCATACCGCCGAGGTTGCGCTGGTGGTAAAGGATGAGTATCAAAATATGGGTGTAGGCCACGATTTGCTCTCGTATCTCACCCGCCTGGCCCGGCGGAGCGGCCTGCTGGGATTTACAGCAGAGGTCTTGGTTGAGAATAAGCCCATGCTCAATCTTTTTAAAAATATGGGATTTGATACCGAAAAGAGAAGTGAGGATGGAGTCTACGAAATGCGCATGGCGTTTCGAGGTCTGGATGATTAGCCTTCTGGGCTACTATAAAATCGGCTCGGAGCCGAGTGGAGTCTATCAGTTTAATAGTCTCACGTGCCCATAAAACCTGGCAAAGCTTGCAGCCATCTTATCGAGTGACTTGTTCAAGCCGGCTATGGCGTAGTCGAAAAATTTGGGCCAGCAGTCCAGCTTCCCCACGCGCAGGAGACCAGCTTAGAAGACATCCTTGCCATAAATCATCAAATTAGTGTTCGATCTTCATATCGCGTCTCCCCAAGATCCCTCCGAGCGTTTCCTCTGCAACCTCGCTCTTAGCACGCAGGCAGCTATTTGCTTTTGCGGCATTGACCAGTCTTCAGAAGATTATATTCATGCAGATTATGACACCTATAAATTTAGATACCGAAAGCCTTTTATTTAAAAGTATGGTATTAAGTGGATCACAGAAAAAGTTGAATGGAGAATTTAAGATGCAAAATAAAAAAGATAAGAGAACTAAGGCTAATGGCAAGAAATTGGAGACAGATGCAGGGAAGACCGTGGCGTCTGGGAGCGCAGATGCAAAGAAAGGCGTAGCGGATGTGGGAAAGAAGGGGGCACAGGGAACAACTGGCGGAAAGAAAGGATGGAAAAAATAGGCGATAACCGCGCTCGTGCAATAGAATAATCAGCCTCACGATTTATTGAGGCAGGCATCGAAAAGCGGTCTTGGGGGTCAATTTACTGCAGACCGCTGACAATTGACTAATGCCCTGTTTCCTTCAGCCCGCCTACGGCCTGCGAAATTGACTACTGGTTTAGAAGTCGACGGGACAGA
>NOLC01000057.1 GCA_002256595.1 Methanosaeta sp. NSP1
GCAATATTGCGCATGAAGAGGCATAAGGCCTTTACCGCCGCTCTTCCCCTCTGGGTTACGTCACTGCTTTTTCAATTTGGCGCCAATGGGAATATCGGCTCTGGTCAGGTCATATCTAAATCGCGCATACCGCCGGGAAAGAAGGTGCGGGATACGACGTATGCCAGTGCCTCCTGGCTACTGCTCTTTTGCAGGACAGCTACTCGGAAATTGACCGGCTGCCTTGTCCAAATCTCCAGTTATCCTGATGGGGACTCATCCGCCGGCATAACTCTCTGCGCCAGAGTTTTGCCCTCGACCTGGCTGTTGGCTACCAACTCCGAGAAGCCAGCATCTTCTGCACCGCGCTTAAACCGCCCAGGGATTCTTCCCGCCCGGAGATGTCTGCTGCCGACTGGACCATAAAAATAAATCCCAGGGCGGGAATAAAGTTTTTCCCCTTCCAGAGCAACTGGGACAGAGGAATTGAGATCTATGACTTCTAGAATATCGGGATTTTACAGGCTGGCTCCCTCAGAGAGGCTTGCAGCCGTGGCAGAGCAGGCCTCGCTGGGAAAAGAAGAGATGGACCAGATAAAAGATGGCCTATCCCTGGATGCGGCAGATAAGATGGTGGAGAATGTGATAGGAATAATGCAGGTTCCCCTGGGCGTTGCCACCAACTTCGTCATCGATGGCCGTGAGATCCTCATCCCCATGGCCACCGAGGAGCCCTCGGTCATTGCCGCTGCCAGCAACGGAGCCAAGATGGCCAGGGAAGCGGGCGGCTTTGTCACCACCAGCACCGGTCCTGTAATGAGAGCCCAGATCCAGGTCACAGGAGTCCAGGATCCCTATTCCGCCCGCCAGATGGTGCTGTCTCATAAAGACGATCTCATGGCCATGGCCAATGAAAAGGACCCCATGCTGGTCAAGTTCGGGGGCGGGGTCAAAGATATCGAGGTAGATAACCGGTGGCCGGGTGTATCTGCGCATTATCTCCAATCTGGCCGACCTGCGTCTGGCCAGGGCCAGAGCGGTCTTCAAGGCCGAGGAGATAGGGGGGCATGAGGTGGTGGACGGAATTCTTCTGGCTGCCGAGCTGGCCCAGGTCGATCCCTACCGAGCGGCCACTCATAACAAGGGCATCATGAATGGAGCCACGGCCGTTGTTCTGGCCACAGGAAACGATACCAGAGCGGTGGAAGCGGGAGCACATGCCTATGCATCAATAGGTGGACAGTACCGGTCCCTCACCCGCTATGAGAAGAACAGGGACGGCGACCTGGTGGGAAGCATAGAGATGCCTGTGGCGGTGGGACTGGTGGGAGGAGCTACCAGGGTCCATCCCGTAGCCAGGGCAGCGGTCAAGATGCTGGGAGTGAAGAGCGCAGATGAGCTCTCCCGCATCATAGCCGCAGTAGGCCTCTGCCAGAACTTCGCCGCCCTGAGGGCTCTGGCCTCGGAGGGGATTCAGAGGGGGCATATGTCATTGCACGCCAAGAACGTGGCCGTGCAGGCGGGGGCCAAGTGCGATATGATTGAGATCATTGCCGCCCGGATGGCTGCCGAGCGCAGGATCAGCGTGGGCCGGGCTGCGGAACTCATGGCCGAGATGGATGACAAGGCCAAGGGGAATAATTGAGCCAGAAAGCATCGGGGGAGTACCGCATAGGTGTCCTGGGGCCGCAGGGCACTTATTCCGAGAAGGCAGCACTTCTCTGGAGCAAAGGAATAGCAGGAGCCACTCTGGTCTATTTCCCTGACTTTGATTGCGTTCTGGATTCTGTAAGGCAGGGCCGGGTTGAGGCAGGCATAGTGCCGGTGGAAAACAGCCTGGAGGGCGCGGTAACAGCGGTAATGGACCTTCTATTGCGGCTGGATGTGGTCATTGTGGGAGAGGTCAACCTCTCTATCAGGCACTGCCTGGTAGGCCAGGGCCAGGGCGAGATTAAAGTCATACTCTCCCATCCCCAGGCTCTGGCCCAGTGCCGCCAGTATTTGCATGAGCACTTTCCAGAGTCTGAGATCAGGACCACAGGCTCCACCTCTCATGCCGCCCGCCTGGCCCAGGAGTTTCCGGAGATGGCGGCCATAGCCGGCCAGGATACCGCTGAGAGATATGGACTCAAGATCCTGGCCAGGGAGATACAGGATGCCAGAGACAACATCACCCGTTTCATTGTGGTGGGAACAGAGGGCGTGGGTGCGAGCGGCAGAGACAAGACCTCTCTGGTCATCTATCTGGACAGGGACCGGCCGGGAGCTCTCTATTCCATACTGGAGGAGTTTGCCAGGCGCAATATCAACTTGACCAGGATCGAATCCCGGCCCAGCCGAAAAGGCCTGGGAGACTACTACTTCTATATCGACCTGGAGGGGCATATCCATGATCGAGAGGTGGGAGAGGCTGTGGCGGCAGCCAGGTCCAAAGCGGCTATGGTGAAGGTGCTGGGGTCCTATCCCCGGGCAGGAAAATAACGAAGCTATAAGGAACTGATATCATGGCTGAGATGAATACGTCGGGAATCATCCTCGCTCCCTATGGCACTCTCTCTCCTGCGGCCTATTCCACATATGAGGCCATAGTGAAGGCCTATGAAAAAGAATTTCCCCTGCATCCGGTCCGGCTGGCCTTCACCTCCCGACTCATGAAAAAGAGGCTGCAAGAGAAGGAGGGCATATCTGTGCCCGGCCTCTTAGGAGCACTGCAGGAGATGCAGGATCTGGGCTGCCGGAGAGTTGTGGTCCAGTCCCTGCAGATCCTTCCGGGAAAGGAGTTTCATCAGATCGCAGAGCTGGTCCGATCCCTGAGGTCGGGCCGTGGCCCAGGCATCCCCCGCCTGGAGTTGGGACTGCCGCTGCTATCAGGTCTTGCAGATTGTCGTGCCGTCTCGTCTGTTCTGCCCGCTCTCATCAGCCGGGCAGGCGTTGATATCTCCTTAGAAGGAGAAGGGCATGAGTCAAGAGAGGCGGTGCTGCTGGCGGGCCATGGAACGGGCCATCCCTCCGATGCCCTCTACAGCCTCCTGGCAAGCATACTGGAAAAGGAGCACAGGAATGTCTTTTTGGGCAGCATAGAGGGTGCTTTCGGCCTGGAGGAGCTGCTGCCCGATCTGAAAGAGAGCGGAGCCGACCGGGTTCGGCTCATGCCCTTCCTGCTGGTGGCGGGAGGTCATGCAGAAAATGATCTCTTCGCAGGGGATGAAAAGTCCTGGAAGAGCATCCTGGAAAGAGAAGGCTATTCTGTCTTATCCCATCATCGAGGCCTGGGGGAATCGGCAGAGATACGGTCTATTTTTCTGGATCATACCAGGAGTGCCCTGCAAATGATTGCCGAACCATGATCTTCGTCGGAAATCAAGTCGCCCTTTTCCGGCAAGAGCTCGCAGAATCATCTCAGCAAGAACCTTTTTGATCTCCGCCTTCCAGTAACCAGGCAACATGTCCGATCCTCAAATCAAAAAAATAGCTTTGCAGCTTTCATTAAAAGAGAAGGATGTCCAGGCCACTATTTCACTGCTGGACAGCGGCGCATCGTTGCCATTCATTGCCAGATATCGAAAAGAAGCTACAGGAAATCTTGATGAGGTAGCAATCGCTGCCATACGTGAGTCTCTCTTCCGGCTGAGAAGGATGGAGGAGAGACGAGAGAGCATCATCGAGTCCCTGGCCAAGCGCAGCCTTCTCACAGATGATCTGCAAGAGAGGCTGCTGGGGGCGGATACGCTGGAAAGCATGGAAGACATTTACCTTCCCTTCCGGATTCGGAGGAAAACTCGGGCAACTGCGGCCAGAGAGCGGGGCCTTGAGCCCTTGGCCCGGACCATTTTTGCCCAGGACAATGTCGATTGGGACCCGGAAGAGGAGGCTTTGGTCTTTGTGAATCCGGAGAAGGGCGTCAGCTCGGCAGAGCAAGCCCTGTCCGGGGCCAGGGACATAATGGCAGAGTGGATGAGCGAGGATGGCCGTGCCCGACAGAGGATGCGCTCTCTCTATCAATCGCAGGGAATAATCCGATCTGCAGGCGCCGCCGGCAAGGGAGAAGATGCCGCAAAATACAGAGACTATCTGGACCGGTCCGAGCCCATCTCCCGGTTGCGCCCGCACAGGATCCTGGCCATCCTGGCCATGCTCAGAGGAGCGAAATCAGGAGCCCTGAGCCTGCATATAGCCCCGCCGGAGCAAGCGGCACTGGGGATTTTAGAGGAGCTATTCATAAAAGGAGATGGCCCGCTGGCCCAACAGGTCAGGCAGGCGGCTATGGACAGCTATCGTCGGCTGCTGGCCCCATCTATGGAAAATGAGACTTTATCCCGTATGCGTGTACATGCTGGCGAGAAGGCCATCGAGATCTTCTCACAGAATCTGCGCCAGGCTCTTTTAGAGCCGCCACTGGGCCAGAAAAGTGTCCTGGCCTTGGATCCCGGCTTTCGAACCGGCTGCAAGCTGGCTGTGATAGATAGCCTGGGCAGGCTGCAAGAAAACCAGGAGATCTTTCCCCATGATACCGGGAAGAGAAGAGAGGAAGCAGCGGCCAGCGTGCGCGATATCTGCAAAAGGCGTGGTATCGAGGCCATAGCGGTTGGAAACGGCACCGCTGGCAGAGAGACTGAGGAGTTCTTGCGGGGCCTTGATCTGGCTGTGCCCATCATAATGGTCAATGAGTCCGGGGCATCGGTTTATTCCACATCGGAAATAGCCCGTCGGGAGTTTCCTCATAAGGATGCAACCGTGCGCAGCGCAGTCTCCATTGGCAGGCGGCTCATGGACCCTCTGGCAGAACTGGTGAAGATTGATCCCAAAGCCATCGGAGTGGGTGAGTACCAGCATGATGTGGACCAATCGGCTTTAAAAAGCGCTCTGGATGATGTGGCCGCTTCATGCGTAAACCTGGTTGGTGTGGATCTCAATACCGCCAGCCGGGAGCTATTGGCGTATGTATCGGGCTTGGGGCTGAAGACGGCGGAAGCTGTTGTCAATTACAGGAATGAGCATGGACTCTTTCGCTCCCGGAAAGATCTTCTTAAAGTTCCCCGGCTGGGTCCCAAGGCCTTTGAGCAGTCGGCTGGATTCCTGCGCATTCACAATGGCCACAATCCTCTGGACGGAACGGCAGTGCATCCGGAGAGCTACCCCATTGTGGAGAAGATGGCAGAGGATTGTGGAGTTGGCATCAGAGAGCTGATGAATAATGAGGATCTGCTCCGGAAGCTGGTAAAGAAGATGGAGGACCTTCGAGCCGGAATGAAGCTTCCAGGCATTGTGACCAATGTTACCGCCTTCGGGGCTTTTGTGGACATCGGCGTACATCAGGATGGACTGGTTCACATCAGCCAGCTTCGAGATTGCTATGTCAGGAATCCAACCGAAGTGGTCAAGGTCAGACAGAAGGTCACTGTCGAGGTGCTGGATGTGGATTTGGAGAGGAAGAGAATATCGCTGTCAATGAGGCATCAGCCAACCAGGCAGTAGAATCCTGGGACCAAATCTGTTTATTCCTATAGAGAGCAAAAAACCAAAATCCAGGGCGAAGAAAAACCACGCCTTGCCAGGGCCGGTGCTCAATCATCGTCTTGCCTGTATCTGGAAAATACAATTACAGGATTTGATTCCATAAAGGAGGACCTCTCGGGCCATTTCCCGGGATTCTTTTGGAGTCATGGCCAGAGATTTTGTCTCCACACCCAGATCCCGCCAGCGATAATCCGTTCAAGGCTTGGTCCTTCTGGGCCCCTCATATTTTTTGCTTCGTGTCGTTTTGTCAAAACCAGAATCCACTTTACCGCTCTTCACAGGTTTTGATGGATCGTGTTTGCCAGGCCCGTCATCGGGCATTCCTTTAGCTCCTTTCTTCTTGCTCATAGTGTCCTCCTGTCGTGAGAACTATTTATAGCCAATCCGCGGGTATTCTGATGTTATTATCATATCGTTATAGCTTTCTGAAATGCAATATAAGCGGCCTGGATGCTGCCAGGATAATCAGTTTTTGCCCGCTTTTTAGGGTTGTATCTGATCATCCATTGCAGCCTAAGCGCAGCAGCCAACCGGATTCCAGTCCAATGGCTCTTCAAGACGAGACACACAGGATATGCATATCCAAGCACCAGGGACGACAAATCTTCCCCCAGCATCCGAACTGCCGCAAAAAACACATTTTACCATTTTAGCCTCTTCACTACCAGAAAAAAATGATGCCAAAGGCAGTCGAGGACTCTACTCGAAGTCCTCTCCGCCCATGCCGCCAGGCATGCCGCCGGGCATACCGCCAGGCATGCCACCCGGTCCGCCGGACTTGGAAGCTATGACATCATCGATCCGCAGTATCATAACTGCTGCCTCGGCGGCAGAGTTGACCGCCTGGGTCTTGACCCGCAGAGGCTCGACCACGCCCAGCTTCAGCATTTCAACCGGCTTTCCGGTATCCATATCCAGACCGGCGCCCTTCACGCCCTTCTCATGCTGGCTTCGCAGAGCTACCAGAGAATCGATCTGGTCCAGACCGGCATTCTCGGCCAGGGTTTTAGGTATGATCTCCATGGCATTGGCAAAGGCCTCGATAGCCAACTGCTCGCGTCCGCCCACTGTGGAGGCATAGGCTCGCAGCCGCAGAGCCAGCTCTACTTCAGGCGCACCCCCGCCGGCCACAAGCAGCTTGTCCTGAACCGCAACGCCCACAACGCGAAGCGCATCTTCCATGGCCCGGTCCAGCTCATCGACCACGTGCTCCGTTCCGCCACGCAGAATGATGGACACCGACTTGGGATTCTCGCAATCTTCCACGAAGGTCATCTTCTCATCTGAGACCTTCCTCTCCTCGACCAGGCCCGCCTTGCCCAGGTCGCCCTGGGAGATCTCGTGGATGCTGGTGACGACTCTTCCGCCTGTGGCCCGGGCCAGCTTATCCATGTCGCTCTTCTTGACCCGGCGCACGGTGTAAACACCGGCTTTGGCCAGGAAGTGCTGGGCCAGATCATCGATGCCCTTCTGGACGAAAAGTACATTGGCTCCGGTGGCAACTATCCTATCGACCATGCCTTTCAGCATATTCTCTTCCTGATCGAGAAATGCCTGCAACTGATCCGGTGAGGTGATCTGAATCTTGGCATCGACCTCGGTCTTCTCTATCTCAATGGCAGCATTGAGCAGAGCGATCCTGGCAGCTTTAACTGACTTGGGCATGTTGGGGTGAAGTCTATCCTTATCGATAACCACTCCGCTCACCAGCATGGAGTCGTTGATCCCGCCACCCACCTTCTTCTCTACGGTGATGTTGTCGGTATCAACAGTTCCGTCCTCGTCAACTACGGACTGGACGGCTTGAACTGCTATGGCAGCCAGCTCTTCGCGAGCCGATTGAGAGCCCTTGCCGGTCATGGCGGTGACGGCGATCTTCCTGAGAATATCCTCATCTTTTGCCGAGACCTCTATGGCCAGACCTTTTAGAATCTCCATGGACTTATCAGCCGCAGCTCTATAGCCTGCCGCAATTACCGTAGGATGAATCTCCTGCTCCAGCAATTCCTCGGCCTGCTTGAGCAGCTCTCCCGCCAGAACAACGGCAGTAGTAGTGCCATCCCCTACCTCCTGGTCCTGGGTCTTGGCAATTTCCACCATCATCTTGGCTGCTGGATGCTCTATATCCATTTCTTTTAGAATGGTGACGCCGTCATTGGTGATGACAACGTCTCCCATGGTGTCAACCAGCATCTTGTCCATGCCCTTGGGGCCGAGAGTGGTCCTCACTGCGCCGGCAACGGCCTTGGCCGCCATTATATTCGATCTCTGTGCATCTCTTCCGGCAGTCCTCTGGCTGCCTTCTCTGAGAATGTATATCGGTGTGCCACTGAATTGTCCAGCCATTTAATACCTCAAGCAATATAAATTCAACACCTTACTATTGTGTGAACTTCTATATAAAGGCATTCCTTTATGGTTCTGTTGCGTCTAGAGGTGTTCGCTAAGGGTGTTGCATCAAGGGTGCTCAATCCCATTATCGCACCAAGGGCGTGTTG
>NOLC01000135.1:0-3256 GCA_002256595.1 Methanosaeta sp. NSP1
TGCCGGGTTGGATCTCCTCCACACGGCAGGCTTTCATTTCTCCATCTATTCTAGTCCGTTCCCATGATATGCCCTATGATCCTGCCGTATGCCGGACGGGCGATGAATGTGCCCAGGATCACGCCCAGGATGATGATCAGGGCAAATCCGGTCAGAGCGCCGAAGCCCATGAAGAGCAAGGGCAGCATGGCCACAACAGTGGTCGCAGCCGCTCCCAGGATGATCATGAACGCCCTGGAGAGCCGGGCCAGATAGACCTTGCTGGTGGTTCCCGCTATCTTTCCTACGCCGGCCTTCTCCGCAACCTCCGCCGCCCTCTCCTTGATGCTTCTCTGGGCAGAAGATGCTGCTGCCTCGCCGCCTCGCAATAGCTCATCGGTGATGATCACCAGTTGATCCACGCCGGTGCCGATAACCATGATGATGCCGGCCAGGCTGGCCAGGTCAAGCTGCCATCCGGCTATAGCCCAGACCCCCAGCATCATCACCACCTCGGAGAAGGAGGTGGCGATCATGGGCAGAACTATCCTCTTCTCCCTGTATCGGCGGTAGATCATGCCTGCCACCGCCAGCAGGGCGATTATGCCGGCTATGACCATCTGGATCTTGAACTGACTGCCCAGAGCCGCTGATACCTGTCCTGAGCCCACTATCTCCACATTTACCGGCAGGGCGCCCTCTCGCAGGTGGATGTTCAGCATTTTAGCTTTCTCCGATCCGACATCGCCCGATCCCACAGTTGCCTGCATCCTTCGGGTGGAGGCCTTATTCAGGCTGGATGCCAGCTCCGGAGCCAGTGGAGCAGAAAAGATCTCTTCCTTATCCAGATACATGGATATGTAATGGTCCTCGGGCTTCCTGGTCGCTCCGGCGTCGATGGCTGCCTTCTGGAACGCGGCTGCGCCTTCCTCGGATAATCCAAAGGGCACACCCCAGACCTCGTTCTCCTTTGAAGGGATCTCCACCGACTCCACGGCATCTCCATAGAGCACATGCACGCTTTCGTTGTTCTAGAGCACATGCACGCTTTCGTTGTTCTCGGTCTGGATCCTTATCTCGAACTTGCCCGGCTTGCCCACAATCTCCTGGGCCTGGGCCACATCCGCTCCGGCCATATCAATGAGCAAGAACCTGCCGCCAACGGGCTTAACCTTGATGTCCTGCAAGCCCAGGCGGTTGAGCTTTGAATCCAGGACCCTTTTGGTGTCCTGCATGGTCTCTTCGGTGACGCCTTCCACAAAGGTATCCTCTCCCTCAGGCACCCGTCCCCCAACCGGGGCGAGCAGGGCATTGAGCGAATCCCTGGTGACATTGGTCAGAATCTCATAGCGAACAGGTGCGACATTTACATTGAGCTTGACATCCGCATCCAGATTATTCTTCAGATAAGTCAATACTATGCTCTCGGCAGAGGCGGGAATGGTTATCTTGGTGCTGTTCTCGCCTGCGGCAACCTTGGCACCAACGTAGCCCAGATCATCGGCTGCATCAGCCTCGATTATCCCCGGAACCATGACTACATAACTCTGGGCGCGCCTTTCTACCGAGGTGGCATTGAACTGGTATTCCAGAATCTTTTCCGGCGAGACATCGATCTGGGCCTGTGCACCCTGAAGCTGCAGCTGCAAATAGCTGCCGCCCTCCAGGTCCAGCCCGAATTTCAGGCCGAAAAATCCGATGGAGATGATGGCCAGGGCCACAGCCACGACGTACAGGACGACCCGCTTGTCCTTGGACAGATCCTCAATAAGGCTCATCTCTTCTGCCCCCTTGCCGACATCTTAGGCCGACCCAGGTACCATCTGAGGCCCTGGGCATTGGTGACCCAGGTGTTGAATACATCCGCAGCCAGGCCGAATATGAGAACCGTGGTCATGTCGGCGATGATGTCCATTCTGGTGAAAGAGGGAACTATCAGATAAAGGAAGTTGGAGATTATTATGAGGGCTATCACCGCTGCTATGGTGGTCCCGGCCATGGTCAGGCCGGTTCCCATGGCCCCTTTGATCTTCTCGTCCACATCGCCCTTGCGCTTCAAAACCCTCATGGAGAGGAGAATATCGGTGTCAACCGAATAGCCGATCAGCATGAGCAGAGCTGCCACCGTCCCCAGGGACAGCTCTACCCCGGTCAGGTTCATGGAGGCGGCAGCAATTAAAATGTCAGCCAGAGCGCAGAGCACCACCAATGTCGAGACCACAATTTGTCTGAAGACCACGAAGACCACTATGGCCATGAATATGAAAGAGAGCGGCAGATACCTGGCCACCTGAGACTGGAGCTCCTTGCTGTAGATCGGCCCCATATGCCTGATATCAGGACTGTCGAACCTGTCATTGGCCAGCTTCGCCAGTGCAGAATATTGCGAATCGCTCATAGGCCCGAACTGGATCATGTACCTGTTGCCTATGTCTCTTATATCCACCAGTGGATAGCCGGCAAACTCCTCTGCCACGCTCTCTTCCGATCCCATACCCGGCACTGTGATCAGAGTGCCCCCAGTAAACTCTATGCCTAGCTTCACAGGCGAACCTGTGGAAAGGTAGGTCACCCCCAGGCTGATAAGCGCCAATATGATGACTGCTATTGGAACCAGCATTATCTGCTTGGGTGGGTACTTAGAGATGATATCCTCCAATTCCATGTAATTCTCCTCGAACTTCCCATTAGCTTTAAGTACACTGCTCAGTGATTTTTCTCGAATATGTTACTTAGCGCTTGTGCGCCTCATAAGAATATTTCAATCTATTTACAGCTTGTCGTCAATAAATCCCGCCATCGATCCTGTGAAACGGTTGAGCGGTCAAACCTTCTCCCACTTTTTAAGTTTTATCACCTGAGATAGAGTGCTGCCCCTTCTGATCTCCTCATAGAGCCTGCTCTCCGTCTTCTCCACCTCTTTGGCTCTTCTGGCGATCTCGTAGGCCCTCTCTTTGGGTATGACCACCACTCCGCACTCATCGCCCACGATATAGTCGCCGGGCTTCACGATCTGGCCGGCGCAATTGATCTCAGAGTTGATCTCGCCCATGCCCTTGGGATCGCCGGCGTTTGGCGTGATCCCGGAAGAGAATATGGGATATTTCATGGCCCGGATCTCGTCCACATCCCGCACCGCGCCGTCGATGACCACGCCCTCAATTCCCTTCATCTTGCAGCTCAATGTGGCCAGGCCTCCCCAGGGGGCAATGAAGTTGCTGCCGTTATAGACCACCAGGACGTCCCCCGGTCCGGCCAGGTCGATAGCCTCCACCGG